>JASHVN010000243.1 GCA_030044555.1 Xanthobacteraceae bacterium
GCGCTCTTGACCTGGCGCTGCGACACGGTCGGCGTCAAAGACTGGGCGGACGAATTGTTCTCCACCCCGCTCACCTCCTGCTCAACGTTGAGGATTACCGCGCCGTTGGCATTAACGCGCGGCAGCACATGCAAGATCACGCCAGTATTGATGTAGTTGATGGAATTGACGACGGTCGTCGAGCTGGCGGTTGTAGCCGCGAGCACATTGGCGCTAGCGGTCTCAACCGGCACCTGATCGCCGACCAGCAAAGTGGCAGGCTGATTGTCGAGTACCACCACCGATGGCGACGAGAGCACCTTCACGTCGGTGAGGGTGCGAATCGCGTTGATGACGATCTTGGGATTCGATTGCGGGCCGAGTAAAAAATTTCCGCCAGGAAGCACTGCGGCCAATGTTTGGCTCACAGCTGACCCGGCGGCAGATTCGGCCGAAGCAGTCAGCGTATTGAAACCGGCATTTACGCTGCTGCCCTGCAGATAATACTCCACGCCGAATTGCAGATCGTTATTGAGCGTGACTTCGGCGATCGTGGCATGGATCGCGACCTGCAGCTGCGGCCGATCGAGCTGCTCGAGTGTCTGCTCGATCAGCCGATAGTTCTCTTGATTGGCGTAAATAAGCAGGGAATTGTTCGCGACATCCGCGGCCACTCTTAGTCCTGGTATGTTGAACGAGGTCGTGCCTTGCTGGTCTTGCGTCCCCGCACCGCCGAGCTCGCCCGCGATGCCTGATCGGCCGCTTTGGCTGCCAAATCCCGCAGATGCAGAAGATGTCGCGCCGAAGCCGCCGCTGGCGCCCGGTGCCGACGCAGCTCCCCCCGGACTTGTGCCGAGGCCCGGTGACTGGTTCGATGCGAAGGAAGAACCGGAATTGCTCGCTCCGCCGAGCGCGTCGGAACTCGTCGTGGCTACGCCTGCTCCCGGCGCAATCTGATTGACACTTGAGTCCAATCCTTCCGATTTGGGGCCAAATAGTTCGCTCAAGGTCTTGGCAATCTGGCGAGCGTCCGCATACCGCAACCGATACACGCGCACTCTCGCGCCCGCGTTGTCCGCCTTATCAAGCCGGCTGATCCAAAGCGCCGCCTGGCGCAACAGGCCCGGCTTCTTCGACACCACAAGCACCGCATTGAGGCGCATGATCGGCTGCAGCGTGATGAGGTTCTCGTTAAGGCCGCCGGCGCCCGACGACATGATGTTTTCGACTTCTTTGATGACCGCGTCAGGCGTGGCATTTTCCACCGGGTAGATGCCTACCGATTGATTGCGCATCCAGTCTGCATCGAAGTTCAAGATCGTCTCGACGGCGCTCTTCCGCTCAGGGCCGGTGCCCTGAACCAGAATCAGATTATGCGCGGTGTCCGCGCGCGCCATCCCGGATTTGATGGCGAAACCGTCAAGGAGCTTGAGCATCGTCTGCACGGAGGTGTAGCGCAGCGGCACGACACTGATGCCATAGCCGGCCTCTCCTTGACCGTCGGCAGCGACGTCTCCTTGGGCATCTGTGCCTGGAATGAGCCGATATACCCTGCCAGCATCGGCAACGAGAACGACGTTGCTCATGCGCAGCGCGTTCTCAAGCACCAGGATCAAATCGCTCTTCGGCACCGGCCGCCCCGACGCGATAGTGACCGTGCCTTGCACGCGCGGGTCAATCGCATAACCGACGCCAAGAATATCGCCCAGGATCACTTTTGCGACCGTTGTTATGGGCGCGTTCTCGAAATTCAACTGGTAGCCGTCACCAGCGTCGGACGGTTGCGCGCCTGCGGCGAGCGTTGCCGCCGACCCGCCATCGCCGCCGTCGTCGCTACCGTAATAGCTCGCGCCCGACGCGGTCTTCGATGGGCTACTGGGTTGCGCGACCTGCTGCGGAAAGCGCGGTTCCAGGTCAGTGTTCTGAACAGTGTCGAACGGATCGGGAAGATGTTGCCGGTTCTCACCAAGCGGAAGGTGAGAACAGTCCACGAGCGAACCGATCATCACGCCGACCAAGAGACAAATACAGATCGCCCGGCGATGATTGACCACGCTTGTCTCACTGACTAACTATCTGATGGAAAGAACGCCCACCTTATCCTTAAAGTCAGCGCGACTGTATGAACGTCACAGTGTCCCCTCGTCAAGTTAACACTTGCTCGTGCGAACGAAAATGACTGAAGCGCTCTTTAACAAAAGCGAATCCAGTCTCGGCGGGAAAAGTCCCAGCGAGAAAAACGATGGAAGCGTAGCCGCTGATATATTTCAGGACGTTTACAGTTATTTGACGACCGTGCGACACCCGGCAGAAATCTCCCGATTCAATCTCGCCGAAGCGCGCAAGAGTGGAAAGCCGCTGCACAAACTTTGGCAAGCAACGGAAATGCCGGCGCAAGATTTTGCCGACGCGGTGGCGCACGTCCTTGATTTTCCGCGGATCGCGTTAGCGGAACTCATGTCGGTCAGTTCGCTGGCCAACCAATTTTCGCAACGTTTCCTTCGAGAATCGTTGGTGTTTCCCTATTCAACCGACGCCGGAGCACGATGGCTTGCCGTCGGCGATCCGACGGACACCGCCTCGCTTCGCGCGGCGGAACTCGTACTCGGCGCGCCGCTGCAAATCGGCATCGCCTCGTTCGAGGACATTGCCACCACTCTTGCCGCGCGGCTCGAGGAAAAGGCGCACACGGCACCGGGGGAAGCGCCGAACGCACGCGTTGACGACGACATCGAAAGCCTGCGCGATCTGGCGAGCGGCGCGCCGGTAGTTCGCGCGGTCAACGACCTCCTGGAGCGCGCTGTCGAGCTGCGCGCAACGGATATTCACATTGAGCCATTCCAGTCGGGTCTGATCGTGCGGATGCGGGTCGATGGGGTGCTGCGTCCCGTACCGGCGCCGGCAGGTGCGCTGCCGCAAGCAATCATTTCACGCATCAAAATTCTTGCCGGGCTTAATATCGCCGAGCGGCGGCTTCCGCAGGACGGCGCGGCGCGGCAAAGCTTGGCGGGTGTAGAGGTCGATATTCGCGTCGCTACGATGCCGGTTCAACATGGCGAAGCAGCTGTGTTGCGTCTTTTGCCGAAGGATCGGGGTCTGCTCGACATCAGCAAGCTCGGCATGGCGGCCCCGGACCGGGCGAGAACCTCACGCCTGCTCGGTCTTCCGCACGGCATGATTGTCATCACCGGCCCGACCGGCAGCGGCAAGACGACGACGCTGGCGACGATGCTGAGCATTCTCAACGACAGCTCGCGTAAGATCTTGACCATTGAAGATCCCGTGGAATACGAGATCCACGGCATCAATCAATCGCAGGTCAAGCCTGCGATTGGCTTGACTTTCGCCGCCGCGCTGCGAGCGTTCCTTCGCCAGGATCCCGACGTCATCATGGTCGGGGAAATCCGCGACGCCGAAACTGCGCATATCGCGATCCACGCCGCGCTGACCGGCCATCTCGTATTGACGACGCTGCATACCGAAACGGCGGCGTCCGCGGTGCCGCGCCTCCTCGACCTCGGCGTTGAGGGGTACTTGCTGGCTTCCACACTGCGCGGGGTCATCGCGCAGCGCCTCGTCAGGGTTCTCTGCGATCGCTGCAAGCGGTCGCGCCCCCTGGGAAGCGCCGACTTAGCCATCGATCCCCGCCTCGCAACGCTCGGTTTCAAGGTTGGCGAAGCCGTACATGAACCCTGCGGCTGCGATCGCTGCGGCGGCAGCGGCTATCGCGGTCGCAACGGCGTGTTCGAAATCATCGAGGTCAGCGAAGACATCCGTTCCCTGATCGGGAAGGCAACGCCGGCGGCCGAGATCGAGCATGCAGCGTTGCGTCATGGGACCACGACTATGCTTGACGATGCCGTCGCGAAGTGCCGGACCGGGGTTACTTCTCCATCCGAGCTGCTTCGCGTCATTGCGCTGAGGTGAGATCGTGGCGAACTTTCATTATCGGGCGCTGACTCAGGGTGGCGAACTCGTCAGCGGATCAATTGCGGCGCTAAGCGTCGCCGAAGTGCTGCGCCAGGTCGAATATCTCGGCCTTGTGCCGATTGACGCGGTCAGCGAACGGGGCGCTGAAGCGGCACCGCGCTTTACTCTCGATTTCCTCACCAAGCCCAGCGCCGAAGACGTTACCACATTTACACGCGATCTCGCGCTCCTCCTCAAATCCGGCGCTCGGATCGACGCGGCGCTCGATCTGCTGGCGTCGGACGGCGATATCGGGCGGCTGCGGCCAACGATTGGCAAGGTTCGTGCGGGCATCGTTGGCGGTGAGAGCTTTGCTGAGGCCCTGTCGCGCCATCCGAGCATCTTTCCGCCGATGTATGTGGCTCTGGTCAGGGTCGGGGAGGCGTCCGGTACGCTCGATCATGTCCTCGAAGTGCTCGCCGGTGAGCGGCAGCGCGCGGAAGCGGTACGCCGCAAGCTGATGGAGGCGATTCGCTATCCAGCCTTCGTGTTGTTCGCGGCCAGCTGCGTACTGACGTTCTTCCTATTGTTCGTGCTGCCGAATTTCGCTTCGGTGCTGCGCGGCTTCCATGCCAAGCTCGACCCCATCGTGGCGTTCTTCTTCGGCCTCTCCGACCTGGTTCGTCAGCACGGCGACCTCGTGGTCATCATCTTCATACTCGTCTTGACCGTCGGATGGCTGCTGTCACGGCGCGTAGAAGTCAGGCGTGCAGTGCGCCGTAATGTGGCGCGACTGCCGCTGGTGAAGCCGCTCGTCACATTTCATACCACGGCGTTATATTGCTGTAATCTGGGAGTGCTTCTCTCTAGCGGAATGACCCTGTCGGCGGCTCTGCGCATCCTGGTGGATATCATGGATGAGCGCGGACGGCCGGAAGCTTGGACTCAAACGATGGATCGTGTCCGCCAGGGTGGCAAGCTTTCTGACGCATTGGCCGACGCGGACGTGCTTCCGGCCACTGCGGTGCGGATGTTACGGCTCGGTGAGGAAACGGGCCAACTCGCAACACTGAGCAGCCGTGTTGCAGAATTCTACGAGGCCAAGCTGCAGCGCAGCCTGGATCGGATCGTCGGCATTGCTGGGCCCGCCGCCATCATGGCCATCAGCGTGGTTGTTGGCGGTCTCATTGTCTCGATCATGACCTCGCTTCTCTCGGTGACGCAAGTCGTCGGTTAAAAGGTCGGCACATGACAAACGTTCGCAGCGCTCTGCCACGGCGTGGCGCGGAAGCCGGGTTCACCCTGGTGGAAATGCTGGTGGTGATCACCATCATCGGCCTGATCATGGCGTTGGTCGCGCCACGCGTCCTCAATTACTTGTCGGAGTCCAAAACCAAGGCCGCCAAAATTCAGATCGAAAGTTTTGGCAACGCGCTTGATCTGTTTTACCTGGATGAGGGGCGTTACCCGACCACCGCGGAAGGTCTCGGTGCACTCGTCCAACGGCCGGCGGACAATCAGACCTGGAACGGTCCCTATTTGCAAACGGGTACTGTTCCGCTCGATCCGTGGGGCAATCGCTATGTCTATCGTGCGCCCGGCCAGCACGGCCCCTACGATATAGAATCGTTTGGATCCGACGGGCACCAAGGTGGAACTGGAAGCGCAAGCGAGATCACCAGCTGGAACCGCTAGGGCGAGCAGTTCGGCGGGCTTTACCCTGATCGAGGTTGTTTGCGTCCTGGCAATCATCGCGATGCTGGCCGCAATCGCGCTGCCGGCTATTCCGCGCAGCACGTCGCGCCAACAGCTCGAAGCCTACGCGGCCGAAACCGCGGCATTGCTCAATACAGATCAGGAGAACGCACGCCGGAACCACCGCGATGTAGCCACCACGGTCGACGCACTGTCGCGAACGATCCGCTCGGGAGCGACCGGTTTAGTGGTACGCCTCCCGTCAGATGTGACAGTGCGCGCAGCCTTTGCTGCGCGCTGTCAGGATCGGGCTGCAGGCACAGCGATCCATCACCTCGCATCCGGCATGTCATGCGGTGGCGCCATAGAATTGCTGCGGCCGGGCGAGGGGTTCCAGATCAAGGTGAACTGGCTGACCGGAGGTGCCGAGGTTGTGCCCATCCACTGAGCCCGAAAATGGCGGTCCCCAGGCCGGCTTCACGTTGATCGAGTCGCTGGTCGCCCTGGCGATCGTGGCGGTGGCACTCACGGCGATCGGCATGCTGGTCGCTGCCGACATTCGCGCGACCCGAAGCCTCGAGCAGCGCCTGCAGCTCATCGAGACTGCGCGCGAAATCCTCTCGGCATTGCCGGAACGTGATCAACTCACCATGGGCAATACGCGCGGTGAGATCGCCGGGCAGCGCTGGCGGCTCGACGTCATGCCCTTCGCCGGCAATTTTGTCGACCAGAACGTGACGTCACCCTGGATTCCGCAAACGGTCGTGCTGCGCGTCGAGGCTCCAACGGGAGAGATTTTGCGCGTCGACACGGTTCGCCTGCATCGTAACCCGGGTGGCGGCCCATGAGACCGGCCACCTTTTCGAGCGGGGACGCCGGCTTCACTCTCGTCGAGGCCTTGGTTGCAGTATTGCTGACGAGCATAATCATGACCGCTCTGGCGGCAGTGACAGCACAGTGGATGCCCGGCTGGGAGCGCGGCATTGGGCGGCTGCAGCGGATCGACACATTGGCTGCAGGATTGGACCGTTTGACCGGCGATATCGCGGCGGCTGAAATTGTGTCGACGCAGGGGGACAAGGCGCCGCCGCTGTTCGACGGGCGCGAACTGTCGCTTGTATTTGTTCGCCCGACTCTCAATCCAAACTCAACCGGCGGCCTCGAAATCGTGCGGCTTGCCCAAACGAGCGATGAGCGCGGGCCGGTTTTAGTCCGCAGCACCACACCATTCGCGCCCGGTGCAGTCTATGCCGGCGACGCCGATGCGATCGCGTTTGCGAATCCGGTGGCCATGTTGCGCGGTCCCTATAGCATTTCATTTTCCTATGCCGGGTTCGATCGGATCTGGCACGATACGTGGCGGCAGCAGCCGATCCTGCCGCGCGCAGTTCGCGTCCGCCTGCGCGACTTGGCAACCTTGACGACGCTCGCCATCTCGACGACGGCGACCATTTACGCCGAGGTATCGCCGGGTTGCGTCTTGGCGGCCACGACAGGCCAATGCCCCGAACTTGCGCAAGCGCCTGCCACGGGCGCAGGTGTCGGTAGCGGCGTCCCGGGAACGCAGTGATATGATTTTATCGTCGCGGGCACCCGGCAAAAGCGGCAATGATGGCTTTGTCGTCGTTGCGGTTCTGTGGTTGCTCGGAGCGCTGGCGACGCTGGCATTGATCTATTCCCTTTACGTCAACCAAGCCACAGCGGCGTTCCTCGACCACAACGAGCGTCTGCAGGCCACGGCTTTGGCGTATTCAGGCATTGAGCTTGCCGCCTATCGCTTGAGCGAAAAACCGAACCAGCGTCCCTCTGCCGGACGATTCACATTTCGCCAGGGCAGCGCAACGATCGGCGTTGCCTTTTCGGCGGAGAACGGGCGGATCGACTTGAATTTCGCGCCGAAGGAAATTCTCGCCGGTTTGTTCATTGGACTCGGCGCCGATAGCCAGGATGCTCTCTATTTCGCTGATCGAATTGTCGCTTGGCGGACTCCCCTTACGGCAGGGGCTGCCGATTCCGAGGCCGCTATCTATCAGAGCGCCGGCAAAACTTATCAACCCCGTCACGGCCGTTTTCAAAGCGTTGATGAGGTCGGGCTCGTGGTCGGCATGCCGGGCTCTTTCATAACCCGTGCGCTACCGTATTTGACGGTGTACAGCGGGCAGCCAGGCATCAACGTGTTGAGCGCGCCGCCTGCGGTACTTGCCGCCTTGCCCGGGATGACTCCTGACCGGCTGCAAATGCTGATCGCCGCGCGTGAAAACGCGCCATCACAGCAGGACCCCGCTTATCAAAGCCAAATCCAGTCGCAGCTCGGCAATATGGCGAGCTACATCAGCTTGCAGCCCAGCGCGGCAGATCGAGTGAAGGTCGGCATCCGATTCTCGTCGAAACACCGGATGGAATCGCAAGTGGTTATCCTGCTGGCTGACAAAGACACAGAGCCGTACCGCGTGCTTTCCTGGCGCGACGAGGAACTTTCGAGCGACGCGCGCGACAACGATTCGAGGCTGCAATGAAATCGATCGAAGCGGTCGTCAACGCCTTCCGACGCTGGCTGGACAGCGTCGCCGAAG
>JASHVN010000244.1 GCA_030044555.1 Xanthobacteraceae bacterium
GAGCCGGCGGCGCCGCGGTCGAATATCTCGACCGCCGCCCGTCCGGCCAGCCGCCAGGCAATGCCGAGGCCGACTACGCCCGCGCCGATAATGGCGACGCGCGGTTTTTTGGCGACATATGGAAGGCGGTCCGTCAGGCGCGGCTCCCTTCGCTGGAATGACCCAGACAGGTTCGACGGGTTTGATCTCAGCCGCGCGCTGGCGCGGCACCCCTGGCCGATGGGCTTATGATGGGCGCTTCAGGGCCCCTCGGCAACCCCCTCCGCCCGCCCGGGATGCCGCAGGAAACGCGCGCAGATGAGCCCAATGGCGACGATTACGCCGGCGCCGATCAGCGGCGGCACTCTGATGCCGAGATGGCTGAAGGCAAAGCCGTAATAAACCGGGCCGACCGCCTGGCCGCTAAAGAATGCGCTCGAATGCAGCGACAGCGCCGCGCCGCGTGCGGTCTGCGAAAGATCGGTGACGTGAACCTGGATATTGTTATGCAGCATGTAGAAGCCGAGACCGAACAGAACGAATACTATGGCTTGGATGTACCAGACCGGATTGAGCGCGATGAGGATGAAGGCGATCGCAGCGCCGGCGGCGCCGCTCAGCATCAGTTTCCGCTCGGTCAGGCGGACCACGAGGAACGGCAATGACAGCGAAAAAAGAATGCCGCCGAGGCCGAAGCCGGCGACGATGAGCCCGGCATACGAGGAGTGCGTCTGCCCGCTCATCAGCAGCAGCAACGCCACGTAGGGAAACATGCCGTGGATGACGATCCCTTCGAAGAATACGGCGCTGAAGCAGACTTTGGCGCGGGGATCGGCAAACACGCTTTGGAAGCCGGCCGCGGCGGCGGCGAGGTTGAAGGGCTTGGGCTTGCCGACATTCAAGCCGCGAAAGGCGAAGGATGCGATGATCGCGACCACAAGCCCGAAGCCGCCGATGGAAAAAAACACGCCGCGCCAGCCGAGCAGATCGCCGATCACGCCGGAGATCACGGCGCCGATCAGGTTGCCGGTAAGCCCGACGGCCAAGAGCCGGCCGATCGCGACCTGCCGGGCATGCACCGGCACGAGATCGCCGACGATCGCCACCCCGACCGGAAAAATGCCGCCGGCGCAGACGCCGGCAATGATGCGCAAGGTGATGAGCAGCGAAAAATTGCTGGCGAAGGCGCCGATCACGGTCGTCGTGACGACGATGGCGAGGCTGACGTTCATCAGCCGGGTTTTGCCGAAAAAGTCGCCGATGGTTCCGAGCGCCGGCTGGGTGAACGCGTAGGGAAACGTAAAGGCGGTCGACAGCAGCGCTGCCGTCTTCACGTCGATGCCGAGGTCGGCGGCGATCTTCGGCACGACCGGATCGACGGCGCGCGAAAACAGCGTCGAGGCGAAAACGACCAGGCTGACGACTTTGAGGACGGGAGGAATGGCGCAGTCTCGTCAATAAGGTTGGCGCGGCGGCGGCGGGATTCTGATCAGCTTTTGGAGAGTCAGCTCTTGGACAATCAGCTCTTGGACAATCAGCTCTTGGACAGTCAGCTTTTCGCCAGCGCGTCGAACTGCATGAGGCGCTTGAGAAGTGGTTCCATTTCCTTGAGCGGCACCATGTTCGGGCCATCCGATGGCGCCCTGTCGGGATCCTGGTGCGTCTCGATGAACACGCCGGCTACGCCGACGGCCACGGCCGCCCGCGCCAGCACCGGCACGAATTCGCGTTCGCCGCCTGATGAGGTCCCCTGCCCGCCCGGCTGCTGCACCGAATGGGTTGCGTCGAAAATCACCGGCGCGCCGGTTTTTGCGAGAAGCGGCAGCGCGCGCATGTCTGAGACCAGCGTGTTGTAGCCGAACGACACGCCGCGCTCGGTGACCAGCACGTTGGGATTACCGGCGCCGGTGATCTTTTGCACCACATTGGCCATGTCCCACGGCGCCAGGAATTGGCCTTTCTTGACGTTGATCGTGCGCCCGGTTCTGGCGGCGGCAACGAGCAGATCGGTCTGCCGGCAGAGAAAGGCGGGAATTTGCAAAATGTCGACGACCTCGGCGACGGGCGCGCATTGATCGGGCTCGTGCACATCGGTGAGCACGGCGAGGCTGAGCTTTTCGCGCAATTCGGCGAAGATGCCGAGCGCCGTGTCGAGGCCGACCCCACGCGCACTTGCGGCGCTGGTGCGGTTGGCCTTGTCGAACGAGGTCTTGTAGATGAGGCCGATGCGAAGCCGCCCGGCGATCTCCGCAAGGGCCCCCGCCGTGTCGAAGGCATGCGCACGGCTTTCCAGCACGCAGGGGCCGGCAATCAGCGCAAGCGGCAGTCTGTTGCCGAAGCGCACCTCGCCGACAGCGACGACGGAGTTTGGTTTGGCGGCCATGTATCCCTCGCGGGCGACCATGACGGCCATGCCGCACCGGGTCAACGGCGTCCGGCCGTCGCCGGCGGCGCTTACTTCACCGCCGAAAATGCGGTTGGCTGCAGGATCTGATTGCGCGCATTGGCAAGGATCGGCGCATCCTTTTCGCTCGCAGCGCGCGCGTTGATCCAGTCCGGATCGCTCATGAATGCGTTCCATTTCTTCTCGCGCTCGGCGAGCGATTCCCAGGCGAGCAAATAGGTTAGTTCGTGATTGGACTCGCCGATCAGCGTGGTCCAGAAGCCGGCCTGCTTGATGCCGTGCTTGTCCCAGAGTTTGAGCGTGACATTCTCAAAGCGCTGCAGCAACGCCGGCAGGCGGCCCGGCACGCATCGATAAACGCGCATTTCGTAGATCATTGAGGTTTCCTCTCCCATCTAATGTACGGATTTAGATTATGCGGATTAGGCGACCCCATGGAAGACGTGGATGCCCGGCACAGGCATGCACTCGGGTCGGCCGAAGGCCGGACCCGGGTGGCCGGGCGTGACGCAATCCTGCATCGTCTACGCGCCGAGCACTAATTATACCAGCCGGCTCTGCTCCACCGCCGCGCCGATGAAGGAGGAGAACAGCGGGTGCGGCGCGAACGGGCGCGATTTCAGCTCGGGATGAAACTGCACGCCGATGAACCA
>JASHVN010000245.1 GCA_030044555.1 Xanthobacteraceae bacterium
AGCGCCACCAGCGACGCCGACCTCGAACATGCGATCGGACTGATGACCAAACATCGCGCGCTCGAGGACACGCTTGGGCGCGCACAGCATTACGGCGCCATCGCCCGCGATGCCTTGGCGCTGTTTCCAGACTCGACGATGAAGGCTGCGCTCGCCGAGACCGTCGACTTCTGTATCGCGCGCACGCACTAGTGTGGTGGATTTGAAGTTCCTAAGATCCGAATTCCGAAGTTCGCATCAAAGCAGCCGCCAGCACATGCAAACTTCGGAATCGGGACACTAGACCTTGATCCAATTCGACTGAATCGGATTACGATCATATTTTGATGCGGTCAGCGGTCAGCGAAATTTAATGAGTGTTGAGCCTGCGCGCCGCCCAGCGCAGTCGCGCGCACCCACCAGTGGGGATATTTGGCACGCAGAGCATTCGCCGCCTCAATGGCGTGTGCCGCCGAAGCGAACAGCGCGAAACAGGTGGCGCCGGAGCCCGACATGCGCGTCAGTCTCCGCCCAGGCAGGCCGCGGAGAGCATGAAGCACCTCGGCCACGGCCGGTGCGAGCGCGATCGCGGAAAATTCGAGGTCGTTCGGCTGCCGCATGAGGAATTGCAGCAGATCTTCCCGCCCCGTCAATTTTGCAATCGCCGCGGGATCGCAGGGATCGTACTCCGCAACGGCGGGTGTCCAACCGGCAAATACCAATTTCGTCGCCAGCGCCACACCGGGATTGACCAGCACCGCCGGCAGCGGCGGCAGATCGAGCGGCTCGGAGAGTATCTCGCCAATGCCGCGCATCACGCGCGGCATTGGATCGAGGCAGACCGGCACATCGGCGCCGGTTTCGCGGGCGGCCTCGAAGAGTCGCGGATCGTCGAGCGCCAGGCCGTTGGCGCGTGCGAGCAGCCGCAATGCGGCCGCCGCATCGGCAGAGCCGCCGCCGAGTCCGGCCGCCACCGGCAGCTGCTTGTCGAGCGCAAACGCGCCGAGATGAATGCCTGGCAGGCGCGTGGCGAGCGCGCGCGCCGCCTTGAACACAAGATTATCTTCGCCGCCACCTGCCTGCCCGGCGCTGGGCCCGCGCACGGTGAGCGCAAGCCCGGCTCCCGGCGAAAGGCTCACCCCGTCGCCTAACCCGGCGAACGCCACCAAGCTTTCAATCTCGTGATAGCCGTCAGCGCGCCGGCCGAGGACCCGCAATGTCAGATTGACTTTGGCCGGCGCACTCTCGACGAGCGGAACAGTCGCGGACACCCATCACCCGCCGTTGCCGCCGCCGCTCTTCTTCGCCTTGATCGCATCCGCCGAAGAAGACGTGTCGGGAGGCAAGCCCTCCTTGAGCTTCTTCTGCAGCGTGGCGAGTTCATCGGGGTCGGGCTTGAAGTCCACGGCTTGCGACCATTGGAAGTGGGCTTCCAGCGTCCGGCCGACGCGCCAATAGGCGTCGCCGAGGTGATCGTTGATGGTCGGATCGTCCGGCTTGAGCTGGACGGCACGCTCCAGATTCTTCACCGCTTCACCGTAGTTTCCGGTGCGGAAATAAGCCCAGCCCAGCGAGTCGACGATGTAGCCGTCGTCCGGCCGCTGTTCGACGGCGCGGCGGATCATGTCCATCCCTTCCTCGAGATGAACGCCCTTATCGACCCATGAATAGCCGAGATAATTGAGCACCAACGGCTGATCGGGATAAAGCTCGAGCGCCTTCTTCATGTCGGCCTCCGCCTTCGGCCATTGATTGGAGCGCTCGTAACAAATGCCGCGGAAGTAAAACATCACCCAGTTCGACTTTTCCGGCTTGGCGACCGTCGTAACCGCCTTGCTGTAAGTGTCGCCGCAGCCGGTGAAGTCCTTGCGCTCGCGCTCGACATTGCCCAGCGCCATCAGCGCTTCGGTATCGTTCGGATGGTCGGCGATGACCTGTTCGAGCCGTTTCTTCGCCTCATCGGTCCGCTCGAGCGTGTCGAGATCGATGGCGAGCTGAATTTGCGCGCTGCGATAGAGCGGCGACGACTTCGGAATGCGGTCGTAGACATTGATCGCCAGTTCCGGCTTTTTCAGCGTCTCGTAGAGGTCGGCGAGCGAGAGCAGAGCCATGCTGTGCGATGGCTGCAGATAGAGCGCAAGCTGCAGATAGACGAGCGCCAGATCTTCTCCGCCGCGCTGCCCAATCGACGCGCCGATGCCGTAAAGCGCCTCGGCGGCGCCGGCCTGGGCGGAATCAACGAGCGGCGGCAGTTTCTCGCCGTCGGTGATTTGCTTTATCTCCTGTTTGACCAGCGGATGGTCCGGCAACTGCTTGTTGAAATCCGCATAAACCGCGAGCGCGGCGTCCTTGCCGCCAAAGCGTGAAAGGTAGCGGCCATAGGCCTGCACCGTGCGCAGCGCCGCCGGGTCGGCCTTGTAGGCGCTTTCGTAACGCTTGCCGGCCTCCTTTCTGGAATTGCCGAGGTCGAGAATGAGCCCGGCATGCAGGTCCTTGAAAACCCCGTACCAATCTGGACCGGAGAGCCGGTCGAGATCGTCGACCGCTGCGTGCGCATCACCGGCACCGGAACGCGCCCATGCCGACAGCAGCGCCGCTGTCAGATCCGTCACCGGGCCATGCACCGATTGGGAAAAATCCTGACGGGCAAGCGAGTATTGCTTCTGCTTGAGCGCGCGCACGCCGAGCACCAGGCGCGCGATATGATTGGTATGGTCGGTCGCCAGCACTTTTTCGGCAAGCTTGCTTGCCTGATCGATATCGCCTCCGGTGAGCACCGAGAGAAAGGCGCTGCTCAAGAGCTCGGCATTGTGCGGATCCGTCTTCAGCACGTTGAGGTAATAGCCGGCGGCGGCATTGGCATCGCCCTCGAGACTGGCATGCCGGGCCGCGAGGTAATTGCCGGCAGCGTTGTCGCGCAGGATGTCCTGTTCGCTCGGCGTTTGTGCGGCCTGTGCCGAGGACAGGCTCAATGCGATGACAGCGCCAATGACGGCGGCGTGCCGGAACAGCAGCGAATGAGTCACGAGAGCTCCATTGGCAGAATGATCGGATGCCAGACTGATTGACAAACCCTGATTGGACAAACCGCAATCACACGCCCGACATCGCGAGCACGAGAATGACCCTTTTGCCTCGCCCCCGCAAGGGACGGAAAATATACTGACCGCGATGGCGGCGGCCCGAAGGTTCGAAACCCTTTAGGCGCGAACGGAGGCGAAATCGCGGCAATTGCTGGCTGTGATCATGCGCTGGAGCCGCTTGCCGCTTGCGCAATCCGAAACCGGAAGCCCACGGCCCTTCACATATTCGGATAATTCGGCCCGCCGCCGCCTTCCGGCGGCACCCAGGTGATGTTCTGATTCGGATCCTTGATGTCGCAAGTCTTGCAATGCACGCAGTTCTGCGCGTTGATGACGAAGCGGGCTTGGCCGGCTTCGTCGACCCATTCATAGACGCCAGCCGGGCAATAGCGCGCCGAAGGCCCGGCATAGACGTCGTGCTCGGATGATTTCTGCAGCGCGCCGTCGCGCACCAGGAGATGCACCGGCTGATCCTCCTCGTGATTGGTGTTTGACAGATAGACCGAGGAGAGCCGGTCGAAGGTGAGCTTGCCGTCGGGCTTCGGATAGGCGATCGG
>JASHVN010000246.1 GCA_030044555.1 Xanthobacteraceae bacterium
GTGGCGACCGAGACGCCGTTATTGCCGAGTTTTCTCGGGCCGGCGCCCGGCATGCGCGAGAAATTCATTGCGACGGTTCCGTTGGGACGCCTGGCGGTCGTGCAGGACATCGCCAACGCGGCGCTGTTTCTCGCCTCCGCCGACGCCGCGTTCCTCACCGGCAATATCGTCGAGGTCGACGGCGGCCGCTGCATCTAGTGCATGATCCCGAAAAGTGGAAACCGGTTTTCGGATAAGTAGGCTCACAGCTGCACCTAGACTCGCAAAAGATGCCCGCAAGCCGGCTGTATTTTCTGACTTTTTCGCGTCAGCCGACTGGTTTTTATCATCGCGGCGCTTTTTGTCGCCCCTCACAATGGTGTATGTTCCCCGCGGGGAAGGCACCGAATGTGGGGTAGAAAGCCCAAATCGCAGGACCCGGCCGAGGCTGTGCCGCCGTCACCGCTCAAAGAGGCGGTGCATCAGGCGCGCGTCGAGGCCGCCGAGCGCACCAGTGTCGTCGTCGACCTGCGCGACGCCGAATGGGCGCGGCTCGCTCTCTTGGACGAGGCGCTCGATCCGCTATTTGTGGAAATTCCCTCCGACGTCGATCTGTTCGACCGCGGGCTGACCCGCGGCGAAACTCCGCGGCTGTGGATCGATGCCGTTGCTCACGTTGCCATGGGCCGCGACACGCGACTGTACCGCTTCCTCCACGATACGCGCGTGGGCCGCCACGTGCTCGCCGAGTCGCACGAAATTCCCGACATGGTGCAGGCGATCACCACTTACATCGCGCGCCGCCTGGTCGAGCGGCAACGGGCGCTCGATGAGGATCCGGGATTCATTCAGCGCGTGACGAAACGCGCCGCAGAGCGCGAGCGGCGCCGACGCCGCTGGCGTGCGCTCGGCGCGTTTTTGTTCGGGTTTTTGCTGGGCCTGGTGAGCTTGTTCGCCGCCGCCGTGCTCATCGCGACATATTATCGTTAGAGCTTTCACGAGAGTCTTTGCGGCACGTCTGCGCTGAAAGCGCCGTCGGCGAGGCGCTGCCGTGCAATCATCTCGCAACGCCATGCTGCTGCTTCGCCGTCGATGCGGAAAATCGTGTAGCCCGAGCCGTCCTCGCTGCCGTGCGGCGCCAGCGCCGAGGCCGAGGGCACCCCGACCGCCGGAATTTTTGTTCCGCCTGGACCGTCGAGCCAAACGAGCGCGCGGCGGTGATCGTGGCCGTGCAGCAGAAGTTCAGCGCCGTGTTGGGCGAGGATGCGGCGCAAATCCGCCGCATCGGTGAGTCTGCGCATAGAGCGCTTGAGCGGGCTTGTCGGCGGATGATGAATAAGCACGACGCGAAACCGCCCGCGCGTTGCCGCGAGCGTCTCCGCCAAGCGGGCGAGCTGTTGTTGACCGAGACGGCCCGTCGCCATGAAAGGCCCGGTTGGCACGCCGGACGATAGCGCGATCAGCGCCACGTTGCCCCGCCGCCGCACGACGGGAAAGCTTTGAGCTCCGTCGTCGCCGCGCATGTAATCACCCCAATAGGCGGCCGGCGAAGGCTCGACGCCGCGCACGTAGACGTCATGATTGCCGGGAATGACGGTGACGTCCTGCGCGCCTCCAAGCTTACCAAGCCATGTCCGGGCCCGCGCGTATTCATCGGCGAGCGAGAAATTGACAAGATCGCCGGTGACCGCAATGTGGTCGACGGGCTGCGCCTGCAAATCGCGGGTGAGCGCATCAAGTATTTCCGGGCGATGGATGTATTTGCGCTTGCGCTGCCAATTGATGAAGCCAAGCCCGCGCTTGCTGACAAGCTCGGCAAGACGCGGCTGCGACGCCATATGCAGGTCCGACAAATGAGCGAGGACAAACATCGCGGCATGATGCTCTGTGAAACACGCCGATAACAGCGCCTTGTGGCGATGATTTAAGCGTGCGCCTTATGAGCTGCCAATCAGGATGCCGACGGCGAACACGAGCACGCCTCCGACCACGACCTGAAATGCCGCCTGTAGAAACGGCGTATCCATGTAGTGCGTGCGAATCCACGAGATGGTGGCCAGTTCGACGGCGACGACCGCGAACGCCAGCACGGTTGCCACATAAAAATCAGGAATGAGATAGGGCAAGGCATGAACCATGCCGCCAAGCGCGGTCATGCCGCCGCACACCAGACCGCGCACCACCGGAGCGCCGCGGCCGGTGAGCGAACCGTCGTCGGACATTGCCTCGGCAAACGCCATCGAGATGCCGGCGCCGAGCGCGGCCGCGAGCCCGACGAGGAATGTCGACCAGGTATTGTGGGTGGCAAAAGCAGCTGCGAATAGCGGCGCCAGCGTGGAGACCGAGCCGTCCATGAGCCCGGCCAATCCCGGCTGCACGTATTGCAGCACGAACATGCGCTTGGCGGTTTCATCCTCGGCCGCCCGCTCGCTCGGGGTAATTTCCTTGCCCAGTTCATGGGCGAGCTGTTCGTGTTTGTCCTCGGCCTCGGCAAGCGTGCGCAAAAGATCGCGCGTGGCATCGTCATGCGCGCTGTGCGCCGCGCGCCGGTAGAAGCGCGCGGTCTCGTATTCCATTTCTTCGGCGAACTTGCGCACGGCATCGATCGCCAGCGGCCGGTTGAGCCAGATCGGGCGGCGGGTGACGAAGCCTTTGACGTCCTGCCGGCGAATGAGCGGCAGAAA
Organism: Xanthobacteraceae bacterium; assembly: GCA_030044555.1. Classification (GTDB taxonomy): domain Bacteria; phylum Pseudomonadota; class Alphaproteobacteria; order Rhizobiales; family Xanthobacteraceae; genus BOG-931. Next base: position 2,664 of record JASHVN010000246.1, read on the forward strand.
CTCACCGAATCGCTTGCGGTGCAGCGCCAGCAGCATGTCGCGATGGCTGATCTCTTCCTCGGCCATCTTGTCGTACATTTGCGCGGTATCGGGGTAAGAGGCGCGTAGCGCGTCGGCGAAGGAGCGGTAGATGCGATTGTCCTCGTCTTCGTTGGAAATGGCGAGCGCAAGGACCTCCTGCTCGCTCAAATCGGCAAAGCTCTTCACGGTACGCCTCAGCTTTGATGATGTCAGTTTGTGGTTATCTTAGAACGTTTCTAAAGAGTTGCGCTAGTAGGACTTTGACATGGA
>JASHVN010000247.1 GCA_030044555.1 Xanthobacteraceae bacterium
CCGACAAGCTCTCCCACAACCGCCCCAGTAAGGGCTAGCCCGATCCCGATCTTCGTCGCCGAGCAGCCATGGAATAAGCGACGGAACCACCACATGGCGCAGCATCTGCCAACGATTCGCGCGCATGCTACGCAACGCATCGACCAGATCATGATCAATGCTTTCAATTCCTCCGCATTTTGCTCACGGATACCTTGGCCCCACCCGGTCGGCCGGGCCTTTTTGTTAGATCGCGCGCGGCGGGCTGTAGTGGCCGGCGACGCATTTCCATTTTGCGAGGCGCCATCCCTGGTATTTCGGGTTTGTCTTTAGCCATTCGGCGATGCCTTGCTGACCGTCGATCTGGCAGCTGATCCAGGTCAGACGCGAGTCCATCCCGCTGTCGGTGACGACTTCCTCAACACAAACCTGAGGCGCGTCGGCGATGAGGCTGTGGCAGAGAACGGCGGCGAGTGTGGTGAACATCAGTTTCTTTCCTTGGTCAAAACCGAACACCAGCAAAGTACGTGCCAACGCCGTCCTTTCGGCTGCGCGTTCCACAGTTCTCCTTGCCTTCGCCGTACGGTTGTCGAATGATCGGTCGGGGCGAGGGAGGCGCTGGTCGGAAAGCAACGGAGTCAGATATGACGTTGAGCCGGCTCGTTATCCTCGCCATCGCTGCGGTGCTGATGGCGCTCCCCTCCATTGCGCGAGCTGAGCCGCCGAGCCCCACCGCGGTTTTTCCGTTTGAGCTACTGGATACTAGCGGCGAAGGTACGAAGCCCGGGCAGCAGGAACGTTTGGCACTCGCGACCCGCGAACTCGCCGACCTGCTTGCGCAAACCGGCCGATATCAGCCGCTCGACCTCACGCCCCTCGCAGCCGAGATCAAGGCGACCGAACCGCGTTACGCTTGCGGCGGTTGCTGGCTTGAAGTGGCGCGCAAGGCTGGTGCCAAATTCGCTGTGCTTGCCGTCGTGCACAAGGTGTCGACGCTCATTTCCACGATGGACATCAGGATCGCCGATCTGCGGAGCGGGCAGTTCGTCGCCGCCGCGCGTGGGCAAATTCGCGGGGACAATGACGCCGCATACCTACACGGTGTCGATTTTCTGGTTAAGGACCGACTGCTCGCTACCGCGCCGTGAGGGTGCTTCCTTCAAGGCGCTTAGCCGACCCATGCTTAGCGCACTTTCGCTCACAAGCTGCTAGCAGGCGGCAACTTAAACAGAGTGCCAGCGGCGAAGATTGCGACGAGGGGAAAGGCGAACCCAGTCGCGGGGATTTGGGGCATAAGCCGCCGGTGAAAGCGGCAGCGGCAGGGTCCGACGCACCACTATCACCGGTAGTGCGCAGCCGTCAGTGAACAATCGCGCCGGGGATCACCGCGACTAGACTAGAACCTCCAAATGGCAGAATCAAAATCCGGTTGCTTTCCGCCGGATAAAGCAGTGGCTTCCAGAGATGGTGTGAACCGCGTCCGCTACCGGGACGATCAGACCGGCATCTGAGACGAAAAATGTCGAATAAGAATTTGACGCTTCACCGCAAGCGATCGGACTCGAAGCGGCAGGGGGAAACGGCCGAAGCGTTTTCGGTAACACACTCGGTAACATCTCGGTAATAAGGGCAATGGCCGTTTCTAAGTCATTGAAAGAATGGCGCGCCCGAAGAGATTCGAACTCCTGACCCCCAGATTCGTAGTCTGGTGCTCTATCCAGCTGAGCTACGGGCGCGTTGCGCGTGGCACGGAAATGTCCTGCCGCCGAGGTGGCTTGCGGCGCGCGCCATAGCTATAGGCTCTGGCTCGCCAAGGCAAGGCAGGACACCGCAATCCGTTAATTTAGCCTGGGCGATCACCCACCGGACATTACCCATGGGCACGAGCGCCGCGGTGAGCCGAAAGCTCCACGGCCCGGTCCGGGATGGTGAGCCGCAACGTGGCGCCGATGGTCCCTTCGACCAGGCGGATTTCACCGCCATGGGCGCGCACGAGTTCGGCCGCGATAGCGAGGCCTAGCCCGGTGCCGCCGGTTCGGGTCGAGCCCTGAAACGCTTCGAACAGGTGGGCGCGCGCCTTCTCGGAAAAGCCTGGCCCGGTGTCGGACATCTCGATGACCACGACCGCGCCTTCACGCCGGCCGGTGATGCGGATCTGATCGCGGCCCGGATCGCGCGAGGCACGGCTTTCCATGGCCTGCACGGCATTGCGCGCGAGATTAAGCAGGATGCGGAACAGCTGATCGTAATCGGCCTCGACGATGAGCCCGCGCTCCACCGCGCTGATCCAGCGGATCGACGCGTCTGGACCCAGATGGAGAGTCTCGTGCACCTCTTCGACCAGCGGCTCGAGCAAAATCTCGCGCCGATCCGGCGGCGGCTCCTGCAGCCGGCCGTAGGAGAGGGTCGACTGGCAGAAGGCGATGGCGCGTTCCAGCGCCTGCATCAGTTTTGGCGCAAAGCGCTGCACGGTCGGATCGGGCAGCTTCGCCAGCCGGTCGGAGAACAGTTGCGCCGAAGCCAGCAGGTTACGCAGGTCGTGGTTGATCTTCGAAACCGCTAATCCGAGCGCAGCGAGCCGGTTCTTCGCGTGCAGCATCGAGGCCAGCTCGATCTGCATCGCCGCCAGTTCGCGCTCGGCGGTGCCGATCTCGTCGGCACGCACCGCGGGCGCAATGATGCGATCGGCATTTTCCGGATCGGCGCGGAACGCGATCATGTTGTCGGTGATCCGCCGCATCGGCCGTACGAACAGATAGTGCAATGCCAGATAGACCAGAGCGGCAGTGAAGCCGGAAATCAGCAACGACATCAGCAAAAGATCGCCTGAATAGCGCAGCATCGCGGTGCGAAGCGGCCGCTCGTCCATGACAAGATCGATATATTCGCCGCCCATGGGCGCCGGGCCGACCACCCGCATCACGTCTTTCTTGTCGCTGAACATCATCTTGAAGGCGTCGATGATTGCCGTGAACTGGTCGACGCTGCGCATGTCGAACACGTCGGCGACGGGTGGCAGCGTCACGTCGCTCGGCTGCAGCATGTAGTGGGTGTCGCCCATCTTCATGGCCACCGCGCGCGCGCCGATCGAGGCGAGGATTTTCTTGGCCAGCGGATCCGGCACCATGCCGTGCGGCGCGGCCTCAAGCACCAGCGCCGCGGTCTTGGCAACTTCCAAATGATCGCGCAGCCAATTGACCCGAAAATTGGCGACCAATGGCACATAGATCAGAACCTCCGCGATCATCACGAACAAGATCGTGAGAAGGAGGAGCTTTCCGGAAAGCCCAAAACGCGGCGCACGGACCGGCTGCGGCCCTGCGGCGGCTTCATCTGTCATTACTTGAGCCTCGCGTCAGCCAAAACGACGCAGCCATCCTATGATGCGACGCACCCGAGAACTCGTCAAACCCCCCATAAAATAGGTAATGGCAGCGCGTTTTGCCGCCTCGGCATAGGTTGGGTAAGGCACGACGAGCCCCGCCAGGGCAGCGATATTAAGCTTTTGGCCGATTGCAAGCGCCCAAATGGCGATGTTTTCACTCGCCGCGGGGCCCACGATCGTGGCTCCGAGAACAGCGCCGCGGCGATCGGTAATGACCTTGATATGGCCGTCGGTCGCCGCCGCGGTCACGGCGCGGTCATTTTCGCAGTAGGGCCAGCGCAGAATGCGGATGGCGCCCGCGCGGGCGCGCGCTTCATCTTCGAGCAGGCCGACCTGGGCGAGTTCGGGATCCGTAAAGGTGATCCGCGCAACAGCGTGCTGATCAATAGCGACGGGGCGCCGGAACAGGGCATTACGAACGACGAGCCCGGCATGATGACCAGCCGCATGCGCGAATCTGGGCCCGCCGATCACGTCGCCAATCGCATAAACGTTGTTATTTGTGGTGCGCAGGCCCCTATCGACAATGATGCCATCCGGCCCATGGCGGACGCCCGCGGCATCGAGATCGAGATCATCGATGTTGGGACGGCGGCCGGCCGCGAGCAGAAGGTGCGACCCCTCGATCGTCATTTCGCCGTCCGTCGCCGCATCGTCCGCTTTGGCGAGAACGACCTGGACGCGCGCCAGCACACGGCGCACCTGCGCGATCTGAACCCCGGTGCGCAGCTTTACGCCCTCACGCGCGAGCGCATCGAGTACGACCTGCGTGCATTCGCGATCCTCACGCTTGAGCGGAACTGCCGCCTCCAGCACCGTCACATCAGAGCCAAGACGACGAAAAGTCTGCGCCAATTCGAGACCGATCCTTCCGGCGCCGATAACGATGAGATGGCGCGGACAATCGGTGAGATCGAAGGTCATCTCCGGGGTAAGGTACGGTGTTTCGCTCAAGCCTGGGATCGTTGGGATGAGCGGTAGCGAGCCGGTTGCCACGATGAAGCGGCGCGCCTTGATGACGAGATCGCCGGCGGCCACCGTATTCGCATCCTTAAATCGGGCGGTGCCAGTGACGAGGCGGACGCCGAGTCCGATAAAGCGTTCGGCAGATTCTTGCGGCGCTATCGCCTCGATGGCGCCGCGGAGGTGAGCGTTGACTACGGCAAAATCGATGCCGGAGCGCACGCTTTTGACGCCGAAGCGCATACCGCTGCGGACCGCGTCGGCATGCTGGGCTGCCGCCAGCAATGCCTTCGAGGCCACGGCGCCGCCAGCGAGGCGTTGGCCGCCCATGCGGCCTTTTTCGATGAGCACGACCGGTACGCCCATCGCAGCCCCCGCCGCTGCGGCCGGCAATCCGCCCGCACCGGCCCCGATCACGCATAGATCCGGTGTCAGTTCGCTATTTTCGTCTGCCATGGAGAGGCCGAATCACTTCAAGCAATACAAAATCATCACCAATATCGTGGTTACCGGACGCGTAAGCAGGGGTTTTTCAAAGTCTCGGCTGCGTCACATATGTTCCGTATACCGTGTTTCATACACCTTCGCCCGCAGCGGAACGATGCCGAAGAAGAGAATCCGGCGCTTTGGCGCTTGCCACTCGGGAAGGCAGACCACGCTCATCGCAAGCGCCGCTTAGCCGCGGGAGCATCGCATTGACGGCACAGGAGGGGTCCCGTATAAGCCGCGCCAATTGCGCGCCTGCACGCCCAAAATGGGCGCAAATAGCCCTTTTGGAGCGCGTCAGCGGAGACAATTTCGGTGAAACGAACCTACCAGCCGAGCAAATTGGTGCGCAAGCGCCGTCACGGCTTTCGCGCCCGCATGGCGACCAAGAGCGGCCGCAAGGTTGTGGCCGCGCGGCGAACGCACGGACGCAAGCGGCTCAGCGCGTGACAAGGGCGCGCCCCCGTTAGGGTTTGCCGGGTTTTGCTGTACCGAGTTTTGCTGCCATGGAGCGGTTGAAGCGCCGGACTGACTTTCGGGCTGCCGCCAGCGGCATGCGGGCGCAGAGCAGCGCGTTCGTGGTACAGGCGCGAAGGCGTGCCGACGAAGGCGGCGCGCGGGTGGGCTTCACAGTGTCCCGGCAGGTCGGCAACGCCGTGGAGCGTAACCGTGTACGGCGTCGTTTGCGCGAACTGGTGAGGCTGGCCCCTCCGGAAGGCCTGCACGCCGGTCACGATTACGTGCTGGTCGGACGGCGGACTGCCCTGGAAGTGCCGTTCGGCGAGATGATGCAGGAACTCGAGGCGGTGCTGCACCGTATTCATTCCCGAGAGCGTCGGGGAGGTGGTGGCGCTCGCAAACATCCCCTACATGAGGCAGGTCCGGCTGCTTCAGTGTCGCCGAAACCGCGG
>JASHVN010000248.1 GCA_030044555.1 Xanthobacteraceae bacterium
TTGCTCCAATCGATGCGCGTCTCGGCCTTGTCGATCTTGTTGGCGTAGGTCACGCCGGTATCGGATTGCGGCGTCAATTGCAGCGAGTCGCGGGCGAGCGCGCCGAGCGCCACCAGCATCAGATTGGCGCCGAGCCGCGCCAGTTCGTCATGCAGGTCGCCGGTGGTGGCGTCGGCTCCGATGGCGACGCGCCGCTCCATCGCAATCGGCCCGGTGTCGAGGCCTTCTTCCATCTTCATCACCGCCACGCCGGTCTCGCGGTCGCCGGCCATGATGGCGCGATGGATCGGCGCCGCGCCGCGCCAGCGCGGCAGCAGCGACGCGTGCAGGTTGAAACAGCCAAGTGGAAAGAGGTCCAAGATCGGCTTCGGCAGGATCAAGCCGTAAGCGACCACAATCGCGGCATCAGCGCCATGCGCCTGCATGGTGGCGACTGCGTTGGGCTCCCGCAAAGTTTTCGGCGTGAGAACCGGAATGCCGAATCGCCCGGCCTCGCGCGCGATCGGCGTCGGCGTCAGCTCCAGACCGCGGCGGCCGCCCGGCTGCGGCGCCCGCGTATAGACCGCCACGACCTCGTGCCCGCCGCCAACCAGCTCGACCAGCGTCGGCACGGCGAAATCCGGCGTGCCCATGAACACGAGGCGGAGGAGGCTCAAGCCTCCACCTTCTTGGCGGCTTTGGCGAACTTCTTGATGATGCGGTCGCGCTTGAGCTTGGAGATGTAGTCGATGAACAGCACGCCGTTGGTGTGATCGATCTCGTGCTGCAGGCAGGTCGCCAGCAGGCCCGAGGCCTCGATCTCGTGCTCATGGCCCTCGAGGTCGAGATATTTGACCTTGACCTGTGCCGGCCGCTCCACCTCTTCGTAGAAATCCGGGATCGACAGGCAACCTTCCTCGTATTTCGATTTTTCCTCGGACGTCCAGATGACCTCCGGATTAATAAAGACCTGCGGCTTGTGCTCTTCCTCTTTCCTCGACAGATCCATGGTGACGATACGCTTGGCGACGCCGATCTGAATGGCTGCTAGCCCGATGCCAGGCGCGTCGTACATGGTCTCGAACAGGTCGTCGACGAGCTTGCGGATGCTCGCGTCGATGCGCTTGACCGGCTCGGATTTGAGCCGCAGCCGTTTGTCGGGAAGTGTGATGATTTCGCGCGGTGCCATATTTGGCGATGTAAGGCGCGCGGAAAAAAGCGTCAATGCGCACAACCGGCGGTGAGTCTCGTGATCTGTTAACGGTGCGCGTGTTCTCCGTTTGTTCGGAGGGCGCGAATCGCGTAGAACGTGCCGATGTTCGAGAATCTGCAATTGCCCCCGATTGCCGGGCTGCCGCCGGTGCCGGTGATTGGCGCCGTCATTGCCGCTGCCGCGGCTTTCATCCTCGTCGCAATATTGTTGTGGCGCGCCCGCAGCGCGGCGCGGACCCACACGGCCGCTATGAGCGAACTGGCGCGCGCACAGACCGATACCGCCTCGCGCATGGAGGCGATGATCGGCCTGTTGGCGCAGGGCCAGTCGCAGCTCCAGCATCTGGTCAACGAGCGGCTCGATTCGGTGACGCACCGGGTCGGCGATTCGCTGCAGAAAACCACGCAGCACACCGCCGATAACCTGCAAAAGCTGCACGAGCGGCTCGCGGTGATCGACCGCGCCCAGCGCAACATCTCCGAGCTTTCCGCGCAGGTCACCTCGCTGCAGGGCGTGCTCAGCAACAAGCAGGAGCGCGGCGCTTTCGGTCAGGGCCGCATGGAGATCATCATCCGCGATAGCCTGCCGAAGGATTGCTACGAGTTTCAGTACACGCTCCAAAACCGCATGCGGCCGGATTGCGTGATCTTTCTGCCGGACCAGCGTCCCCTCGTTATCGATGCCAAGTTTCCGCTCGAGGCGATTGCCGCCTATCGTGAGGCCGCAAGTGACGACGAGCGGCGTCAGGCCGCGATCCGCGTGCGCCAAGACATGGCGAGGCACGTCGGCGACATCGCGGCGAAATATCTCATTCCCGGCGAGACGCAGGAACTGGCGCTGATGTTCGTGCCCTCGGAATCGGTTTACGCCGACCTGCACGATGGTTTTGATGACGTCGTGCAGAAGGCATTCCGCGCCAAGGTTGTCATTGTCTCGCCGTCGCTGTTGATGATCGCCATCCACGTGATCCAGCAAATCCAGAAGGACGCGCGCATGCGCGAGGCGGCGGGCCAGATTCAGGCGGAAGTCGGGCGCCTGATCGACGATGTGACGCGCATGCACGAGCGCGTGCTCAAGCTGCAACAGCATTTCGGCCAGGCCAATGAAGACGTCCGGCAGATCCTGATCTCGGCTGAAAAGGTGGAAAAACGCGGCGCCCGCATCGCCGAAGTGGAGTTCAACGACGAAGGCGCCGCCGAGGTTTTGCCGGCACCGCTCACGCGCCGCTTGCAAGCGGGCGAATAGCCGCGCGTTGGCAGACAGCGCTAAATCGGTTAGGCCGGGCGCATGGCCGTGACGCCCGACGCTGCCGCTTCCACCCCGCCAGCCAAACCCCGCCGCCCGTCGCTGCGGGAGACCCTTGCCGTCTATCTCAAGCGGCGGGTGCTGGTCGTGCTCCTGCTCGGCTTTTCCAGCGGGCTGCCGCTCGTGCTGGTCGGCTCGACGCTGCAGGCCTGGATGACGCAAAGCCATGTCGATGTGCGCACCATCGGCTTGTTCGCCGCGGTCGGTATTCCCTACAGCATCAAGTTCGTCTGGGCGCCGTTCGTCGATGCGCTCAACGTTCCGCTGCTGTCGCGGCTGTTGGGCCGCCGCCGCGGCTGGCTCATGTTCACCCAAATCTGGCTGATGGCGGCGATCGTGCTGCTTGGGCTCTGCGACCCCGCGGCTTCCGCCCTGGTGGTCGCGCTCGGCGCGCTGTTCGTTGCCGCCGCTTCGGCGACCCAGGACATCGTGATCGATGCGTTTCGGGTGGAAAGCCTCGAAGAGAGCGAGCAGGCGGCGGGGCTTGCCTCCTACATCGCCGCCTATCGCATCGGCACGCTGGTGTCCGGCGCGGGGGCGCTGCTGCTGGTGACGCATTTGCGCGGCCTCGACCTCGGCGCCCGCGCGGCGTGGAGTGCGGGCTACGCGATCATGGCCGTCCTTATTCTCGTCGGCATGACGGCGACCTTGCTGGCTACCGAGCCACAAAGATCAAACGTGGTGAATGCCGAGCACGAGAAGGAGGCAGCACGCAGCGGCTGGCTGCAACGCACCTTCTGGTCGGCGATTGATGCTTTCCGCGATTTCCTGTCGCGGGATCTCGCTATCGTCGTGCTCGTCTTCGTGACGCTGTTCAAGCTTGCCGACGCGCTTGCCTTCTCGCTGTCGACGAATTTCATCCTGGGCTTAGGCTTTTCGCTCGCGCAGATCGCGACCATCCGCAACGGCGTCGGGTTCATCGCCACTATTCTGGGCGGCTTCACCGGCGGGTTCATCGCGCGGGCATTGCCGCTGGCGCCCAGCCTTTGGATTGGCGGCATCCTGCAGACGCTGATGATCCTGGCCTTCTCGGTGCAGGCCCATCTGGGAATGAACGAGACGGTGCTCACGTTGACGACGACGATCGAGTTTTTTTTCGACGCGATCGGCACCGTGATTTTCGTCGCTTACCTGTCGGTGCTGTGCAAGAATCCGCTCTATACGGCCACGCAATTTGCGCTGTTGAACGCGCTCGCGGCGCTGGGGCGCACACTCTTCTCCGTCGGCAGCGGCTACATCGAACACCGCACCGGCTGGGTGTGGTTCTTCATCGTCTGCGCGCTTTCCGGAGTGCCGGCTTTATGCCTGCTCGCCTGGCTGCAAAAGCGCCGCCATTTCGACGGATTATCGCCGGCATAGCAAGGGTTTAATACGCGAAGCGGCACCCTCGAACGACCGTCACCATCGTGTCGCAGGATAACTCCAAAAAAAGTCCTTTTGTAAGGATCGGATAGTTATACTCGCCGTTCTCTAGAGCATGATCCCGAAAAAGCCCGCCCCCGGACCTGATCCGGGGTGGAGCGATTTTCGGATAAGATCATGCTCGAAGGAAAATCTAGTGCTTGATCCTACTCCGTCGAATTGGATCAAGGTCTAGTGTGGCGGTTCGGAAGTCCGCACCATCATTGCCGCGAGACTCGTGTGCGGACTTCCGAACCAAAGCCACTCTAGGTTTGCCGCCCCTCGAACCCGGCCCGCTTGCCGCCTGCCGCGCCCATGGAAAGTATTCTCGTCAAGATTTTCGCTACCGCGCTGGCGCTGAGCGAGGTTCTCACCCAGCCGCAGGCGGTGAAGACGAAATTCGATCCGGTCACCGATCAGGCGCAGGTGGTGCAAATCCTGCGCAACGGCTGCACCTACATGCGCCATGCCTTCGACATCCAATCGATCAATCTCGATGACCTGATCTCCACCGCGCTTGACGATCCGAAGGCCGTTGGCGCCAACGCCGAGGCTTTCCACGGCATCAATTTTGCCGACCTCAAGACGGCCTATCAGCAGTTCTGCAAGAACGAGCCGCTCGACAAGCCGGTGGTCGATCTCGACCAGGTGATCGACTATTTCAATGATGCGGCGGCGCAATTGCCCGACCAGTCCACGCTCGATGCGCTCAAGGGCAAGAAATTGCCGAGCATGAGCACGGTGCTGGACGGCAAGGGCAACGATTACGCCGACATCTATCAGCCGGGCAACCGGCGCATTTGGGTACCGCTCTCCGACATTCCGGACTTCGTGCAGAAGGCGTTTATCGCCGCCGAAGATCAGCGTTTCTATCAGCACCACGGCATCGACGAGCACGGCATCATCCGCGCCTTTATCGGCAATCTCGCCAATCCGGGAAGGCCGGAAGGCGGCTCGACGATCACCCAGCAGGTGGTGAAAAACCTCCTCGTCGGCGACAGCGTCACCTACGAGCGCAAGATCCGCGAGATGATCGTCGCCTCGCGGCTCGAGAACACGCTGAGCAAGAACGAAATTCTCCAGCTCTATCTCAATTCCGTCTATATGGGCCGCGGCTCGTGGGGCATCGAGGCGGCGGCGCGCAGCTATTTCGGCAAGTCGGCGAAGGACCTCACGCTTTCCGAAGCCGCGATGATCGCGGCGATGCTCAAAGGTCCGAGCTATTATAATCCCGACAAGCATCCGCAGCGTGCGCAGGAGCGCCTCACCTACGTGCTCGACCGCATGAAGGATGACGGCTTCATCAGCGACGCGCAGAAGCAGCAGGCGCTCGCCGCACCGCCGAAGCTCATTGTCTTCAAGCGGCAGCAGCGTGACAGCGGTTTTGAGTTCGTCGACTATCTCGGTCATGAAGCCAAGATCGACGGCGTCGATAGCCTGACTGCCGCGCCCTACACGGTGCATTCGACCATCAATGCCGAACTGCAGCGGCAGACCGAGGCCGACCTGCAGGAAGGCTTGGCCGAGTACGAGATTGCCAACGGCCGCATGGCGTTTCATGGACCGGAAGCCAATCTCGCGGCGGCCGTGCAAGCGATCAATTCGGCCAAGGCAGCGGGCAAGCCAGCGAACGCGCCGGCAACGAACACATCGCCAACGAACACATCGCCAACGAACACATCGCCAACGAGCACGCCGGCGACAAACGCACCGGCAGTGAATACACCGGCAACAAACGCATCAGCAGCGAACGCGCCGGCAGCCAGCATGCCGGCCTGGCAGCAGGCGCTGCTCGCCGTGCATCTGCCGCTCTACGATGTGCATTGGACGCCGGCGGTGGTGGTCGACAAAGGCGGCGGCCGCAAGGGCAATGGCGTCATCCGCGTCGGTCTTCCCGACGGCCGCATTCTGCCGCTGACCACCTACACGTATTCGATCCGGCGCAGCCTCAACCTTTACGATGTCGTCTATGTCAACGTGGTCGGGGGCAACGCGGCCGCGACCGCGTCAGGCAGACGCGTGCGGGTGGTTCCCGCGCGCGCCGAAATCCGCGTGCGGCCGACGGTGCAAGGCGCAGCTTTGGTTCTGGAGAACAAGACCGGCCGCATCCTGGCAATGACCGGGAGTTTTTCCTATCCGTTGAGCCAGCTCAACCGCACCTGGCAGACGCAGCGGCAGCCCGGCTCGGCGGTCAAGCCGATCACTTATCTGACGGCGCTGCAGAAGGGACTGCAGCCCAATACGCTCATTCTCGACGATCCGATCACGCTGCCGCCGATCGGCAGCGGCGATAATGGCATCGCGTCCGGTGATTCCGACCGCGACCAGGATTACTGGTCCCCGCACAATTACGGCTACGAGGTCGGCGGCGTTTACACGCTGCGGCGCGGCCTGGAGCATTCGGTCAATATCGTCACCGCCCATCTGCTCGATGGCGGCATCGACGCCAGTCCCGAGCAGAGCCTTGACGACATTTGCGCGACCGCGCTGGCAGCGAAAATCTACAGCAATTGTGTCCGCTACTACCCGTTCGTGCTCGGCGCGCAGCCGGTACGCATGATCGATCTCGCCGCCTTCTACGCGGCGATTGCCAATGAGGGGACGAGGCCCCAGCCGCACGCCATCGATTCCATCGAACTCGACGGCAAGACGGTCTATCAATACCCTGCGGCGCCTGTGTTTCCGATGATCGGCGCGGCCGATCGCGCCAGCTTCTATCAGCTCAAGAGCATCCTGCAGGGCGTCGTCGCGCGCGGCACCGCGGCCGCCATCTCATCGCTCTCGCCTTACGTCGCCGGCAAAACCGGGACGACCGAGGATTCCGTCGACGGCTGGTTCATCGGCTTTACCAATGATGTCACGGTCGCCGTATGGGTCGGCTTCGATAACGGCGATGGCACGCGCCGCTCGCTCGGCGGCGTCGATGGGGCGCGGGTGACGCTGCCGATCTTCAAGCCAATCATCGAGGATATCTGGGCGGACAATATCGCGCCCAAGGTGCCGCTCGCCGGTCCTTCGCCGGAGGCGCGGGCGCAGCTTGTCGACCTGCCGATCGATTATATGAGCGGCACTCCGGTGCATGGCGGCCGCGGCGACTTCATCGAACACTTCCGCATCGGATCCGACGGTCACGTAGCCGATACGCAAAATCTGCTCGTGTCCCGCGAGGAGGCCGAGGAATCCCGCCAGGAGGGAAGGCAGTATAGCGACCAGGGCTATGACGGTTATTACGGGTCCGATGGGGGCTACCAGCCCGGCTATGGCGGTCAGTCCTATTATCCCAATCGAGGCTGGCAGCGCGGGGGGCCGCAGCCAGAGCAGCGCGGTCTCTTCGGCAATTGGGACAGTGACAATTGGGGCAACCCCAATTACCAGCGGCAGCGGCCATCGCCGCCGCCCCAGCCGACGGCGCGTGGCTTTTTTCCGCCGTGGGGACAATAATCCGGCGATGCGATTGAGCGGGATAGGCTTTCTTTGAATAGTCGCGCCGCTCCGGCTTATTGTTGGGGCATGATCTTTTCCGAAAACCGGCATCCACCCTGGATCAGGTCCGGGGCAGGCTTTTTTGGCATCATGCCCTGGCGCGGGCATTGCAACTGAACCTGTGAGCGAGGAAAATTGACCATGTGGTTCAGGCACCCGGTCGCGCTTGCGGCCCTGATCGGCTCTCTCTCCGCCGCGAGCGCCCAGTCATTTCACATCGATGACGTGGTCTCGGCGCGCGACACCGCCGTGGCGAACCTCAAACCCGCCACCATAGCGTTCAGCGACAAGCCCGCGGACGGCGGCGATGTCAGCCTTGGCCTGATCCGCTTCGACGATTGGGCGACCAAGCATCCAAGCGAGAAGAAATTTCTCGCGCTTTATCCCTCCTATGTCGAACCGACGGTCGGCAAAGTGGAGAATGGAGGAAAGCCGGAGGTCGAGAAGCTCTATATTTATGTCGCTCAGGCGCGCTTTCTTCTCGACCGGGCGCCGGGCGCGATCGATCTGTCGCAATATGTGACGCTCGATTTCCTCGCGCGGATCGACCCGGCGATCAAGCACAAGCTCATTTCCGCTTCCGATGTCCTGCCGTTCACCGACGAGGCCGGCATTGGCAATCAAAATCCCGGCCGTCCATGGTGCACCGGGCGGCCGACCTTGATCTGTCTGCAGTCGATCTATGCGCTCGAAGGCAAAATCCCGCTCGGGATCATGCTGGTGAACAAGCTGCGGGAGAGCCCGAAAAAGATTGCCGATCACATCGATTTTCAGAGCGAATTCTCGGCGCTGAAGGCCGCCGACCTCGACCAGGGCGCGTTGGCGCAATTGACCAAGCTCGATACGCCGGTCGAGGGCGCGCTCGAGCAGGACATTTTCCACGTCAACCAGATCATGAAGTTCGGCAAATTCTTCGCCGTCTTCCAGGATCACCCGACCGATCCCGGCAAAACGGTGGTCACCGCCTTCATGGCGCTGGCGATCAAAGCCAACGTGCTCGACGAGAAGCGCGGCTATGAGACCGTGCCGGTGCTGCGCAATCTGGTGCCGGCAGACGTGCTGATGGGCCGCTCATCGTTCAATTCGGGCAGCTCGATCAGTGCCGGACTGCCGCGATACGCTCGCAACGAGATCGCCACTGTCGCGGGGATCTTGGAACGGAGCGCGGCGCCGGCGAAGTAGAGCCGTGCCTGCCGGCCGCACTCCATCGATCCGCCAGCGCCCAACGTACGGCGATATGTGCGGCGGCCATCAGGCGCAGAACGCGCTGTACTTGCCCGTCGACGACGGGGCCAAACCAGGCCCGGAGACTTGCGAGGAAGCCGAGGGTTCGCGTGCGGATGGCTTGGAATCTCTCCCGGCCGTCGGCCAAGACTTCATCCATGTCGAAACTTCTGACACTCGCCAGGAGCCGGGCTATCTCGTCACGGATATGCTGCGTCGCGACCTGCGAATTGCCCGTTCCTATCCACAGCGTAACCGGCACCAGGAATATGCCGGTAAAAATAAGCTCCAATCCGAGCGCGAAGGCCGCCGTCTGTTCGAGAGGCCAACGCCAGAGTTCGGCAAGGTAGGTCGGAGTCTTCGCAATCCTTTTGACCAGATCGATCTTGACGCAGTCCGCCCGCAGAGCCAGCGCGTCATCGCCGGGGAATCCACCGAGCCCCAGCGTCGCCATCACATGATCGTCAAAGCTGCTTGCCGCGCTCGCCGGCGCGGCATCGTGCCCCGAATAGGCGCGGAAGCTTTTGCGCGCGGATTCGCTGAAAACCAGCCGCTGATCGGCGACATCGTTCAGCCGCTGCTGCCATTGGCTTTCTTCGATCTCAAGCTTGAACACATTGGCGTACCATTCCGCGTACTGGACGTGGAGTTGCGCGACGTATTCCATGTCGGGATTGTCGCGTGGCCGCCGCGCCGGCTCGCCTTTGACGAGATGATACCAGCCAGTCTGTTCTGCCGAATTCGTCTGGTCGGGCGAATTCGTCTGGTCAGGCGAACGATCGAGCCCGGCGCGAACCGCCGGCGGGGCCAAATTGTAATAGGCCTTGAGTTTCGCTTCCGATCGCAGCAGCGCTCTGGCGAAATATGGCCGCACGCAACGCGCCGACACTTGCCAGATCTCCGCAGTTTCAAGCGGACGCGCGTTGGACGCGTGGATGCCGACCCAGGTGTATTGCTCGCCCGCAGCGTGTAGGCCTTGCGCCCAGTTGAACAACGATGCGCCGAGGACCACGCAGCCGAGGGCGCTGATGGCAAGGCGAATACGCGATACGGTCGTACGCAACATACTTTTCTGGGGGCTAAAAGCGCATCAGGTGCTGCTCTCAAGGCCGCGCTGGGCTCGGCGACCTATGGTTGTGTAGGTAGACGTAAGTTGGCCGGTCATGGATATTCTAAGGACGGCCCTCCGAACGCCACCGACCTGACCACAGTCGGGCCGATTTAAAGCGGAATTAAGACTATCGAACTCGGGGCGTGGAATCTGTGGATTAAGTCCCGATCGCCCCAGGCAATGGCACGAACAGCTCCTCGACGGCGATCGTCTTGGGAATGAAGTGCTGTTCGACCATGTAGCGGACCAAAGCCGCCAGCGTCGGCCGGTTCGGCTCCAATCCGTAGGGAAACGGATCGCCTTCAGGGAAGACTTCGTCGATTTCCTCGATTTCGTCCTGCAGCCACGGCAGCATGGCGGCAAGCGAGCCGGCATAGCGCAGCCGCGTCCGCGCAATCCGCTTGGCTTCGACGAAGGCCGCATAGAGGCTGTTGGCGATCCACGGATGCCGCTCATAGAGCGCCCGCCGGATGGCGACGAGGTGCATGATCGGAAAGATTTTTTCGCGTTCGACGAGCTCGCGCTCGAGCGCATGATGGTTCGGCAGGAGCCGCACCACGTCGGGATGTTTGCCGAACGATTGCGGCTTGCGCGAGCCGAGATAAGCATCGATTTCGCCGGCGGCGAGCAATTCGCCAAGCGGCCGGCCGCTCTTGTTCTGCTCGATGGCGACCGGCTTGAGCAGCGGCAGCGCATGCGGATCGCCGTGCGCGCCGCCGGTTTCGACCGCGCCCTGCACCCAATGGATTTTGTCGGTGTCGACGCCGAACTGATGCATCAGGTGGCCGCGCACCCAGATCGAGGCGGTCTGCGTGTAAAGCGGCAGCCCGACGCGGCGGCCTTCGAGGTCCTTCGGCGTGCGGATGCCCGAGCGCCTGTTGATGAAAATGTAGCCGTGGCGGAAGGCGCGCGAGGGAAATACCGGGATGGCGACGAAGGCGCTTTTGCCGTTTCCCGTCAGGCTGATGAATTCGGAGGCCGACAGCTCCGAGGCGTCGAATTCCTCGCCGCCCACCAAGCGGTCGAAAATCTGCCGGCCCGCTGGAAAGATCATGACGTTGAGATCGATGCCTTCGATCGGCACCTCGCCGGCGCGCAGCGGTTCGATGCGGTCGTAGCGGCAACTGGCGTAGGTCAGCGACAGGCGGGACATTTTCACACCGTCATTCGGGGCTGCGCGAAGCGCGAACCCGGACTCCATAATCACAGTTCGCGCAGTTCAGTACGCTGGCGCGCGTTCTGCAAGCTTGGTGGCCATGGATTCCGGCGTTCGTTTCGCTCGGCCGGAATGACTAATCCGCAGGGCTTGTCTGCAGGTCTTGTCTGCAGGGCTTGTCTGCAGAGCTTGGCCGATTGAAGATTGATCTTCCCCGCTGCATGGTGCGGTCCGCAAAGCCGATCCGGGGCCCTGATGCACGAGACTGACTTTCTCCACGAACACGCGATGACCGAAGCCGAGCGAGCCGAGCTGGCGCGCGCGATCTGGAGCCAGGAGAACATCGAGTTCAAGACGGTCGGCATCGACATCGGCAGCTCGACCTCGCATCTGCTGTTCGCCAAGGTGGCGCTGCAGCGGCAGTCGCAAGGGCTCTCCAGCCGCTTTGTCGTCATCGGCCGCGAAATCGTCTGGCGCTCGCCGATCCTGCTCACGCCGTTTCTGCCCGACGGCACGATCGATGCGCATGCGCTCGGCGAATTTATTCGTGGCTGCTACCGTGATGCGGGTCTCACCCAGAGCGAGATCGACAGCGGCGCGGTGATCCTCACCGGCGAGGCGATCAAGCGCAAGAATGCCCGCGCCATCGATGAGCTGTTCGCTGCCGATGCGGGGAAATTCGTCTGCGCCACCGCCGGGCATTTGCTCGAATGTCGGCTCGCCGCCCATGGCTCGGGGGCGGTGGCGTTGTCGAAGGCCCGCGAGGCCTGCATCCTGCACGCCGACATCGGCGGCGGCACCACCAAGCTGGCGCTGATCGATCGTGGCACCATCATCGGACTGTCGGCGTTCGCGGTCGGCGGCCGGCTTGTCGCCACCGACACCGAAGGCGCCTGGAGCCGCATCGATCACTCGGCGCAGCTCGTCGCCAACGATCTGGGAATTGCGCTGTCGCCGCAGGCGCTGACCGATCCGGCGTTGCGGCAGAAAATCGCCCAGCGCCTTGCCGCCGTAGCGGCCGATTACATCACCGATGCACCGCTCGACGCCCTCGGCCAATCGCTTCTGCTGACGGAGCGGCTGCCGCGCGGCCGAAAGCCTGTCGCGATGACGTTTTCGGGCGGCGTTGCCGAATACATGTTCGGCCATGAGCAGAGCGAATTCGGCGACATCGCCAAACGGCTTGCCGGCGATTTGGCGCACGAATTAAGCCGGCGCAGCCCGCTGCCGCTGGTCGATCCTGGTCAGCGTATTCGCGCCACCGTGATCGGTGCCTCGCAATTCACCGTCCAGGTCAGCGGCAAGACCATTTATCTGCCCGATCCCTATGTGCTGCCTGTCCACAACGTCCCGGTCGTCCACGTGGAGCTCGAATCGGATGGCATTATCGACGCGCCGCGGCTTGCCGGCGCCATCCGCTCCGGCCTCGCCGAGATCGACCTCGACCGCAATCCGCAAGTGGCGATCGCCTTTTCGTGGCGCGGCGATCCCGAACATGCGCGGCTCAAGCAGGCGGCCGAGGGCATTTCGCAGGCGCTCGCGCCCGCCAGCGACCGGATCAAGCTCCTGCTCCTTATGATCGACGGCGACATCGGCAAAACGCTCGGCCGCATTCTGCACCGCGAGGTCCACTGGCCGGGCAAGATCGTCTCCATCGACGGTATGGAGCTGCACGCGCTGGATTACGTCGATGTCGGCGAGCTGATCGCTCCGCCCGGCGTGGTGCCGGTGGTGATCAAGTCCCTGCTGTTCGCATAGCTCGCCGTCCGCACGCAGTGTATTCTCGCGGCAAAGCTCTCGGAGGAACACATGAATATCCGCGAAGTCCCGCAAGGCGCTGCTCCATCACCCACAGGCGGGGCAGGGACCGGCGCCGCCCGTTTCGGCATCGATCCTTATCTCGAATGGCTCAAGGCCGAGGGCATCCCGTTGACCGAGGATTACGGCGTCTACCTGTTCGACGTGCCGACAGCGCCATGGCCGCGCTATGGCGTCAACGGTGCGGCGGTGCACCTGAAGGGCCGCGGCGATTTCGCCAACATGTTCGTCTTTGAAATCGCGCCGGGCCAATCGACGACGCCGCAGCGGCACCTCTATGAAGAAGTCTTTTACGTGCTGGAAGGCCACGGCTCGACGCAGCTCGAATTCGCCGACGGCAGCCGGCGCAGCTTCGAGTGGGGCGAGAAAAGCCTCTTCGCCATCCCGCTCAATGCCAAGCATCGGCATTTCAACGGCAGCGGCACCGAGCGCGCGCTTCTGGTCAGCACCACCAATCTGCCGATGGTGATGAATGTCTTTCACAACGACGCCTTCGTGTTCGGCAACGATTTCGATTTCGCCGAGCGCACCGGCAAGAACGAATATTTCTCCGGCGAGGGCGATCTCATCACCGTGCGCCAGGGCAACCACATGTGGGAAACGAACTTCGTTCCCGACCTGACCTCGATCGAGCTGAAAAGCTGGGGCGATCGCGGCGCCGGCGGCACCAACATCATGTTCGTGCTCGCCGACGGCACCATGCATGCGCATATTTCCGAAATGCCGGTCGGCACCTACAAGAAGGGCCATCGTCACGGTCCGAGCTTCCATGTGATGTGCGTGATCGGGCAGGGCTACTCGCTGCTCTGGTTCGAGGGCGAGAGGGATTTCCGCCGCATCGATTGGAAGCACGGCATGGTTCTGGTGCCGTCCGACCGGCAATTTCATCAGCATTTCAACACCGGGCCACAGCCGGCACGCTATCTCGCCACAGCCGTCGGCGGCCTGCGCTATCCGACGACGCTGGCGAACCGCATCTCGCTTCTCGGCGCCGGCGGCGACGACAAGCCCGCGGTATCGAAAAGCACCCGGGAAGGCGGCGACCAGATCGAATACGAAGATCAGGACCCGCGCATTCACCGCATCTGGCTCGAGGAGATGCGAAAGAATGGTGCGCCGGCCAAGATGGAGAAATTCATCCCGACGCCCGACGACATGAAAGCGCCGGCCGCCTGACGCGCCCCGCCACGAGAAATATTGCACGGGGTCGCCTAAGTGAATCTCGAAGAGTCGAAAAGGAAAGTTGCGGCGCTGACCGCGCCGCGCAACGCGGTGCTCGTCGGCGCCAGCGACCGGCCGGGAAGCTGGGCCGCGCGCGTTTGGCACAATCTCAAACGCTATGAATTTCCCGGTCCGGTTTATCTGATCAATCCGCGGCGTACGGAAATCGGCGGTTCGCCCTGTTATTCCGATTTTGCTGCGCTGCCCGAGCCGCCCGACCATTTGATCGTGCTGGTGCCGGCGCCGGGCGTGCCGGAAGTGTTGCGCAGCGGTGCAGCGGCGGGCGCGCGCAGCGCCACGGTGTTCTCATCGGGCTTCGGCGAAGGCTATGACGCCGATGGCGCCAGGCTCGGCCGCGAGCTCGCTGCCGTGATTGCCGAGACCGGGCTCGCGGTCTCCGGCCCCAATTGCATGGGCAACATCTGCGCCAAAAGCCGTCTGGTCACGCTCACCGAGGATCGGATGCTGCGGCTCAAGGCCGGGCCGGTGGCGCTGGTCGGCCAGAGCGGCGGCATGATGCTGTTTCTCAATCAGGCGCTCGAAGAGCGCGGCATGGACGCCGCCTACCTCATCACCAACGGCAACGAAGCCGGGCTGACGCTGGCCGATTACATCGCCTTCTTTGCCGACCAGCCCGATCTGAAAGTCATCATCATCTATATCGAGGCGATTACCGCCCTGGAAAAGTTCAAGGCCGCCTGCCGGCTGGCGCGCGCGGCGGGAAAGTCGATCATCGCCGTCAAGCTCGGCCAGTCGGAACGCGGCCGCAGTGCCGCGATGGCGCATACCGGTTCGCTCGCCGGCGCGACCGAAGCCTTCGATGCGGTCGCCGGCGAACTCGGAATCGTGCGGGCGGAAACGCTCGACGATGCGGTCGAGATCGCCGAACTGCTGGTGCATGCGGTCGCGCCGGTGGGAACGCGGCTTGGCGCCATTACGCTGTCCGGCGCGCTGCGCGGGCTCCTTTTCGATGCTGCGGCGAAGAACGATCTGCAATTGCCGGCGCTCGCCGAGGAGACGACAGCGAAACTCAAAGCCGTGCTTGGCGTTGGCTCGCTGGTCAGTAATCCGATCGACGGCGGCTTCAGCGTGCTCACGAGCGCCGACGCTTACCGGACGTCAATCGAGGCGCTGCAGGCCGATCCCAACATCGACGTGATCCTGTTGCAGGAGAATGTCCCGCGCGAACCGGGCGGCAACCGCGCCGAACATTACATGGCGATGGTCGAGAGCATTGTGGCCGGCGGCGCCAAAAAGCCGCTCGGTTTTCTCATGCCGGTCTCCTTCAGCCATACGGACTTCAGCCGCGCGCTGCGCGCGAAGGCGCCGCATGTTCCGATCCTGCAGGAAGCGAATAAAGCGCTACGCGCTATCGCCAGCGTGGCGCGGCGCGACGAGCTGGAGCGATTGGCGGCGTTGCCGGCGCCCGCGCGCGGGGCCGCGACGGCGGCCGTAGCCGCAGCGGCCGATGCCGCGCGCGCTCTCGTCGCCTCAGGCGCAGCCGCACTCGATGAGGTGCAGTCGAAGGCGCTGCTGCGCGCCTATGGGATCGCGACGCCCGAGGAGATCGCCTGCCATTCGCCCGATGACGCCGTGAAGGCGGCGCAACAGATCGGCTACCCGGTGGTGCTCAAAGCCGTGTCGGCAAAGCTCCTGCACAAATCCGACGCCGGCGCGGTGGCGCTGCACCTTGCCGATGCGGGCGCGGTGCGCGCGGCTTATGAGACTATCGTCGCCAATGCGCAGCGCGCCGGCGTCGACCGGCTCGATGCCATGCTGGTGTGCCAACACGTGCGAGGCGGATTGGAGCTCGTTCTCGGCGTGCATCGCGATCCGGAAATGGGCCTCGTCGTCATGGCGGGCAGCGGCGGCGTGCTGCTGGAACTGAGCAAAGATGTAGCGTTTGCGGCCCCGCCGATAACGCCCGCGAAGGCGCGCGCCATGATCGAGCGCACCCAAGCGGCGCAGATGCTGCGCGGCTATCGGGGCGCAGCGGCGCTCGACACTGACGCCGTGGTGGATGCCCTGGTGGCGCTCGGCCGCATCGCCGAGGACTTGGCCGAAATGGTGCAGTCGATCGACATCAATCCCTTCGTGGTGCTGCCGCGCGGCGGAGTCGCGCTCGATGCGTTGTTCGTGCCGCACCGGGCAGGTTGAAAGGACTCCGGCACGGTGTCATTGCGAGAAGCCCGGAGGGCGACGAAGCAATCCAGAAATCAATATTTGCCGCTCTGGATTGCTTCGCGGAGCCTGTCATCGGACCGCGCGATGGGGAGGCCCCGACTTCGCGCGGGTCCGTTGGCTCGCAATGACGAATGTGATCGAGCTCGCCTCTAGTGTGGTGGATTTGAAGTTCCTAAGATCCAGCGGAAAACTCGCATAGGAACTTCAAATCCAAAAACCACACTAGAATCATTAAATCGCTAGTGTCCCTTTTGATTCCGAAGTTCGCATCTGAGCCCGCTGCCTGCACATGCGAACTTCGGAATCGGGACACTAGCCCATCTGCGTCAGCCGGAAGCCGGCGACCACGATCGCAAGCCCGATAAGCTGCGAGAGGCTCGGCGCTTCGCCGAGAACGAGAAAGCCGGTCAGGAGCGAGAACACCGGGACCAGCGACGGATAGAGTGCCGCCCGCGCCGCGCCGAGCAGGATCACGGCGCGGGTGAAAAGATAGATCGCCGCCGGGCCGGCAAAGATGCCTTGAACAATCGCCTGCAGCAGATTCTCGTAAAAACCCGCGGCAAGAAAGTTGCGATAGGCGATGAGCAGAATCGGCAGGCCGGCAAGCGACAACACGCTGGTGACCGCTGCGGCGTGCATGGGCCGAATCCGCCACAGCCGCAGCAGCATGCCGAAAATTGCAAATGAGCTTCCGGCGGCGACGAACAGAAGATCGCCGAAGAGTCCCTGTGATCCCATCGTGCGCAAGGCTTCGGCGCCGATCACGGCGAGGCCGAGCACGATGGTGAGTGCGCCGGCGATGCGCAGCGGCGGCAGCTTTTCGTGAAGGATAAGCCGCGCCAGAACGAGCCCGCCGACGGCGGCGCAGGACGGCTGAATGATGCTGCCGTGGCCGAGCGGCACATAGACGTAACCCACATAGCTCCATAGCGCGAGCGGGAGTCCGCCGACGAGCGTGATCGCAACGCCGCGGCGCCAGCCCAGGCCGGCAACACCGCCGCCGAGATCGCCCAAGCCGCTGGTTGCAACGATTGGAAGCAGTGCAATTCCCGGCCACACGAAGCGGTGCAGCGACAGCACCAGCGGCGACATGCCGATCAGAATGCCGTGGCGCGCCGCGACGAAGCCGAAGGCCCAGAACAGGGCCGAGCCGGCGCCGCAGAGCACGCCGAGCGCGGTCCCGTGTTTGACCGGCGATGTGGCTTGCCGCAACGAATCCATCGTAAACGATAATCCGCCGCGCTTTGGCCGAACAGCACGTGTTTCTTAAGGTCAGACTTCGCCGGATGCGAAGTTCCCGGCAGCGGCTTGACCTTCTCGTACCCGCGGCGTGGTATCATTCCGACATGAGCTGAAGGAGCGCGGTGAGGGATGGCGGAGGCGAAGCCGATCGAAGGCGAATATGACTTTATTGTTGTCGGTGCGGGGTCGGCCGGGTGTCTTCTGGCCAACCGGCTTTCCGCCGATCCAAGCCGCCGCGTGCTCGTGCTCGAAGCCGGCGGACGTGACAATTGGATCTGGTTCCATATTCCGGTCGGTTATCTGTTCGCCATCGGCAATCCGCGCTCGGACTGGTGTTTCAAGACCGAACCGGAGCAAGGTCTCAACGGCCGCGTTCTCAACTATCCGCGCGGCAAGGTGATCGGCGGTTCGTCTTCGATCAACGCCATGATCTACATGCGCGGGCAGGCGGCCGATTACGATCATTGGCGCCAGCTTGGACTCTCCGGCTGGGGCTGGGACGATGTGCTGCCCTTTTTCAAGAAGCACGAAGATCATTTCCTCGGCGAAAGCGACAAACACGGCGCGGGCGGCGAATTGCGCATCGAGCCGCCGCGCGTGCAATGGGCATTGCTCGACGCCTTTCGCGCGGCGGCCGAGCAGGCCGGCATCAAATCCATTCCCGACTTCAATACCGGCGACAACGAGGGCTGCTGCGCCTTTCATGTGAATCAGAAACGCGGACGGCGCTGGTCGGCGGCGACCGCGTT
>JASHVN010000249.1 GCA_030044555.1 Xanthobacteraceae bacterium
CCGGTCGGCAGCGCGGCAAGGCCGGCGAAACGCGTCGGGTGTTTCTTGACGGCGTCGGCGAGAAAGTCGTTGGCCTCGCGCGCCACCGAAAACGCCTGCGCATCCTCGCTTTGTTCGGTCCCCGGATATTGCAGCGACAGCACCTGCATATCGATGCCGGCCGCATCCATCTCGGCCACGCGCTTGTCGCCGATGTCAGCGAGTTGACCGAAAAACTCGGCGTCGCGGCCCCCCGACTTTTGGGCCCGTTCCTTGAATTCGCGCCCCGGCCCGTCAAAGAAGCCGGGGCTGGCGAAGTGCTCCTCAAGCGTTATGGTGCGCATCGCGTTTCCTTGTTGCTTGGCGTAAAGGCTGCCCTGCTGCCGCGCCGGTTCTATACGCTCGCTTTTCCGCCGTCACCCGCCCTCTCCTCATGGCTAGCCTGCGCCGCTACGATAGAGGCGACGGTGTGTATCGACGAACCTGCCTGCCGATTTGAAGAGACGTAACGGCCGCGTTCGTGTCGATATTTGCAATTTTAGCGGCCGCGCTCGGCTCAATTTAAGGCGCGCGTGGTAATCTACCTGAGGTAGACCGAGCCGCTCGGCGCGCACACCGGTACGGAATAATCTTCATGCGTAAATTCTTCTTCGGCCTGGGCATTGTCACGGCCTGTCTTGTCGTGGCGGCCGGGATAGGTGTGTTCTTCCTCGCCCGCGGCGGCATGGCGCTCGACGCCGAGAGCAAGGCCTATGTCGACAAGTCGGTCACTGCGATCACCCTGGATTGGGATGCAGACGCGCTGTGGCAGCAGAGTTCACCGCACTTTCGCCAGATGACCAAACAAGAGGACTTGCGCAACTTTTTCGACGCCGCGCGTGAGGCACTCGGGCGCCTGGTTGCGACTCGCGGCGCAACGGGGCAAGCGACAATCTCCGTCGTCAACGCGGTCAAAATCGTTACTGCAAACTATACGGTCCGCGCGCAATTCGAAAAAGGCGACGCCGACATTCTGGTCGGCGTCGTCAAAAACGGCTCGCAATGGCGCATCGAAGGCTTCCATATCAATTCAGGAACGCTGATGCGCAGCCTGGTCGGGCTGAAAAGCTGAACGATCGGCGACCGCTGCCCTATCCGCCGTAAAACACGTTGTCGCCGAGGTCCTTCATCTCCAGGATCGCGGCGTCGGGACGGCCGGCGGGCGGCCGATTGAGATGCGCCTCGACGACTTCGCCGACGATGATGTGATGGTCGCCCTGCTCGACCAATGCGGTGACGCGGCATTCGACTGCGCCCGGAGCATCGGTGAGGACCGGCGCGCCGGTCGTGCCCTTGCGGTAAGTCTGGCCGCTCAGCTTGCCGTCGCTGACCTGGGTGGGCTTGAAGAATGCGAACGCGACGCCCTTTTGCTCCTTTCCCAGCATGTTGAGGGCGAACGCCTGCGCCGCCTTGACGGCGGCATAGGCGCCGGAATCGGTCTTGACGCCGACCACGACCAGCGGCGGCGCGAACGCCGACTGCGTCACCCAGTTCACGGTCGCCGCCGCGATATTGCCTTTGCCATCGTCCGCCGTGAGCACGTAGATGCCGTAGGGGATCATGCGCAGCACCGTTTTCTTCGCGTCAGCGTTCATCGTTGTTTCCTCGCTTGTTGCTTGGTGAACCGAAAAGCCGAGCCGAGTGGTCCGATGCTAATTCTAACATTCGCATCCCGTTTCGGCACCCTGTCATGCGAATGTCAAATCCGCTCCACGAGCGCGCCTTGCGTCAAAGACAAACCGCCTTTGCGTGTTCTCGACAGCCGATCCGCCTGCGATATAGTAAGCAGCTGATATCAGAGCGGGGGCGGGCTTTCAGCGATGATTTGTTGCGCATTCATGACATGAAGTCATTCAAGTTTCGACGTGACCCGCCATAGCTCAAAACATGGCTCAAAATCCGGGGGCGAAAATCCATGGCAGAGCGACGGTGGTACACCGCAATCGGCGGAAGACAAGACGGACCGTTTTCAGACCAAAGGCTGCGCGAGCTGATTGCCGCCGGCACAGTGGGTGCCGACACGCTGGTCTGGTGCGAGGGCATGAGCAATTGGGCCAAGGCGGCAGAGATTCCGGGCTTGATGTCTTCGGCGCAAGGCGCTGCGCCAGCGTCGCCGCCGCATTGGACTACTTCTGCAGGCCCGGCCTACGCGGCCGGCGGCACAGCGGCAGGCCCTGCGGATGATTATCGTCTCGCCTTCGACCCGCAGAGAATGTTCGATCGCGTGTGGCCGCTGTTCTGGCGCATCGTGGTGCTGTGGCTCAGTGTCTTCGCCGTGATACCGCTGCCTTGGGCCGCACCGTGGTTCATTCGCTGGTTTGTCGAGCGCATCGAACTGCCCAACAACCAGCGCGCCGGCTTTGAGGGCCAGCCGGGAGACATCTGGTATATCTTCATCCTCTACGGGCTTTGTACCTACGGCTCCGCGGCGATATCGCTGCTCGTCAACAGCTTCGTTTCATTTTTGCTCATTCCGCTGACGGCATTTCTCGCGCTCATCATCACCCGCTGGTTCTTCGCCAAGCTGGTCTGGCCCGGCCGGCCGGCGCCGCTGAAATTTATTGGCGGCTATTGGGCCCTGCTCGGATGGTCGCTGCTGGCGCCGCTGTCGATCATCACCATCGTCGGCTGGGCCTGGGTTTACACGGCCTGGGCGCGCTGGATGTGCAGAAACGTCACCGGAATGCAACGGCAGTTCGTCTTCAGGGCCGACGGCTGGAGCTATCTGTGGCGGACGGTGACATTCCTGCTGACGTGCTACACGGTGCTGGCGATGCCGTGGACGCTGCGCTGGTACGTACGTTGGCTCATCGCGCAATTTGCGTTGGTGAGCGAAGCTGCGCCGATCGGAGTGCCGGCTTAGACCTTGATCCAATTCGCGGCCGCCTCAATGGTGCATTTCGTCTGGCGGCATGATGCCCCACAGGTTGGAGGCCGTCGGGTCCTTGGCCCAAACTTTCGGGCGCTGCGGATTGTCGCGATGCCACGGCCGCGGCTCGAAATAGCCGAGCTCCTCGTTCATGCGGTCAAGCTCGGCGAACAGTTCGGTGATCAGACCGGCCGGGCTGCGATGATACGTGAAGAGGTTGTGGCCGATGCCATGCCGGCCCGGTCCCCACAACAGCTTGTAGCCGTTGGTGGAGAGAAAGTCGCACGCCGTCTGCATGTGACCCCAATCGCGCAGCTCGAAGGCGGTGTGAAAGTGCCGGTTCGAACCGGTCTGCATCAGGTTGATGGTGTGATGATCCGGTCCGCAGCGCAGGAACGAGAAGAAATCGGCCATCCAATCTGACTCGCGGAAGCCGAGCACGTCGCAATAGAACTTGGTGGTGTGCTTGACGTCGGTGACATGGAAGGCGACGTGGCCCAGCTTG
>JASHVN010000250.1 GCA_030044555.1 Xanthobacteraceae bacterium
AGCGCAGCTTTCCCCGCCAGCCCGACCAGAGCAGGACCGGCCAGATCACAAGGCCGGCCGAAACGCCAAAGGCCGACAAGCACGCCGCGGCGATGGCGGCGGCCATCCGGTAGCGCGAAAAGCGGTCCTGTTCAGCCGCTCCATCGAGCAGGACCAACGCCACCAGCGCGAGCGCACTGGTTTGCAAATAGCAGCTCGTGCCCTGCATGCCCAGCGTAACGACCGTATGCGCTTGCGTCACCAGCAGGACCGAAACCGCAATGGCGAAAAGCTTCCATACGATCAAAAGATCGCTCTTGAGGATCTCACGGCACACCGCTGCCGCCTCGGCGAGCAAAAGAAGAACGCCGAACAGGAAAAATGCAGTGCCGCCGCCGCCCAGCCAGCGGACGTCGATCGCCAGTAATATGCGCGTCAGAACGATGCGGTGCTCGTTGTGCGGCGTCCAAAGATAACCGGGCCAATCGCCGGTCTGCAGGTGAGCACCATAGAATTGCAGCCAGTCGAGCAGGTCGTAGACCGGAACGCGGATCGATGCGCGTTCCGCGAAATAGAAGAAAAGCACGCAATTCGCGGCGGCCATGACCCCGAGAGCGATCAGGGCAGCATGCGATTGCGGAGTGGATTTCACGTTGTCCTCTGCGGCGGCGCTGTCGCGATTGGGGTCTGCGGAGCAATCGCCGCCGGTGATGTTCGCGTATCCATTCTCATCAGGGATAAAGGGGTTTGGGCGAGCGGTCGGCTGCGATCGATGCGGTTCGGGACTCGATCGGATCTGTTGCGCCACCCTATATCACCATAGACAAATCTGGCGACCAGCGACACGTTTTGCCGCGGTGCGCTTCGGTCGAAAGGGGCACCTCGCAGGCTTCAACAACGTCCGTGTTCGGCCGCCATCGCGCGAAGCGGACATGGCCCAAGGCAGTGATCTCAAGACAGTGACCTCAAGGCAGTGATCTCAAGGCAATGGCCCCAGGCAAAAGCCGACATGGGCTTGTGCCGCGGCGGCCATGGGACTGGCCGAAATTCAATGTCGCCGTCGGGATCTTTTCTGTTGACAATTGTCTCGTTTTTCGGTACTAAAAACCAGCCTGCTCGTCTTGGGGCGTCAACCGGTGACGGCCGATTGATGGAGCAGGCGCGGTGCCCGCGGGCGAGGCTCGTAACCTTGCACTCGGGCGGCTCCGGGAACCCGCCCGGCTGGCACTACGACCGGCCCGCGAGGAGCTCGCTGCCCGGGGAGCGGAATGGTCATACCCATTCGCGCTCTCATGAAGCGCGGGCCTGGAGCTGAGCCAAGCCTAAAAACTTGGCGAGCGCCGCGGTGGAGCGCCGGAAGGCGAGCGGGCTCCGAAAACGCCCGCAGCCGCGCCCCGCGCATGTTCGGGCGGCAACGCTTGGACCTGCGGCGCGGTCATTGGTTGGATGCGCCTCTCGGCGCTCCGCCTCCCTTCTTTGTTGGGAGGTTCGTGGAAATCGCTTGGGCAAACCTCGGGCGCGAACAAAAACGCGCCGCGACAACGATTTTCCATGTTCACCTCGTCCCGCCGCCGTGACACCATGGCCGCGGATTTGGTTCCAGTTCTATGAGCACCATGCCGCGCGGGAAATTTGCCTGGACTTCGCTGACTGACGAGGAGCTGCTCGAGGTCCGTCTGAAGGACCTCAAGGTCACCGTCGAGGGGACATGGCTCGAAGATTGCTTGCTGGCGCTCTACGACGAGTTGGCGCAGGCCGGGCTTCGCGTGCGGCCCCATGCGTGGATTTCCAGCGAGTGGTTCAGCCCCGACAACACGCCCGGCATCGCCATCCCGTTCTATCTGGCGCACCCGCGACTGATGCGGCTCGAGCGGAAAATGATCATCGACGTGGAAGGCGGCACCTGGCGCGAGTGCATGGCCATTCTCCGCCATGAGGCGGGGCACGTGCTGCAGCACGCGTATGCGCTCGCGCGCCGCCGCAAGTGGCAGCACTTGTTCGGTCCGAGCTCGCAACGCTACCCGCGCTACTATCAGCCCAATCCCGCAAGCCGGCACTTCGTCCAGCATCTTCGGCTCTGGTACGCGCAAAGCCACCCGGACGAGGATTTCGCCGAAACCTTCGCGATCTGGCTGCGGCCGCGCTCCAACTGGCGCGTGCGCTATGCCGGATGGCCGGCGCTGAAGAAACTCGAATATGTCGACGATCTGATGGGCGAGATCGCCAAACAGCGGCCGCTGCTCAAAAGGGGTGAAAGAGTCGATCCGTTAAGCAGTCTCAACGAAACACTCGGTGAACATTACAGAAAGAAACAGGCGCTTTACGCTTTCGATACGCCGAAAACCTATGATCGGGATCTGCACCGGCTGTTTTCGGCCGATCCGAAACACCGGCGCTCCGAGGCCGCATCCACTTTCCTGCGGCGCAATCGCGCAAAGTTGCGCAAGCTGGTGGCAAAGTGGACCGGCGAGTATCAGCTCACGCTCGACAGCGTGCTCGACGACATGATCGCGCGCTGTCGCGAA
The DNA here is from genome assembly GCA_030044555.1 of Xanthobacteraceae bacterium. GTDB lineage: Bacteria > Pseudomonadota > Alphaproteobacteria > Rhizobiales > Xanthobacteraceae > BOG-931. The sequence continues at coordinate 2,505 of JASHVN010000250.1, forward strand.
CTCAATCTGCGCGCGGTCGGGCCCGAGCACAAACTCGTCATGGACTTCACGGTGCTGCTGACCGCCAAGACGATGCACGCGCTGTTTGGTCCGTCACGGCGAAGACGGATCGCGCTATGAAAAAGCTGCGGGTCCTGGTGCTCGTTCACCCTGACCTGATACCCCCGGACTCGAGCAAGGGGTACAGCGAGCAGGAAATCAACGAGTGGAAAACCGAATACGACGTGGTGACGACGCTGCGCCGTGCCGGTCATGACGTGCATCCGCTCGGCGTGCATGACGAACTAAAGCCCATCCGCGATGAGATCGAGAGCTGGAAGCCGGACGTGGTGCTCACTCTGCTCGAGCAGTTTCGCGGCGAGGCCGTCTACGATCAAAACGTCGTCAGCTATCTCGAATTGATGCACGTGCCGTATACCGGCTGCAATCCACGCGGCCTGATGCTGGCGCGCGGCAAGGACCTCTCGAAAACGCTGGTGCATTACCACCGCATTCCGGTTCCGGCGTTTACGGTTTTTCCGATGCGGCGCAAAGTCCGGCGGCCGGCGCGGCTGGGGTTGCCGCTCATCGTCAAAAGCTTGAACGAGGACGGCTCCTACGGCATTTCGCAGGCCTCGGTGGTCGACAGCGATGCCAAGCTCGCCGAGCGGGTCAGCTTCATTCACGAGCGCATCGGCACGCCGGCGATTGCCGAGCAATATATCGAAGGCCGCGAAATCTATGTCGGCGTGCTGGGCAACGAGCGCCTGCGCGTGCTGCCGGTGTGGGAGCTTGAGTTCGGCAACATGGCGCAAGGCGATTGGCCGATCGCCACAGAGAAGGTCAAGCACGATCCTGATTATCAGGAGCGCCGCCGCATCCTGCACGGGCCGGCGAAGAATCTCGCGCCCGAACTTGTCGCCCGCATCCAGCGCATCGCCAAGCGTATTTACCGGACGCTGGAACTCGACGGCTATGCGCGTATCGATTTCCGGCTGGCCGCCGACGGCACGCCGTATTTTCTCGAAGCCAATCCCAATCCCGAGATCGCCGAAAGCCAGGAATTTGCCGCCGCGGCACGGCACGACGGCATCAAATATCCCGACCTGCTACAGCGGATTCTTGCCCTGGGCATGAAGCGCGCGGCGCCGAGCGTCGTGGCGGGCTAAGCCAGCCGTGATGTCCAATCGAATTGACGCCGCCTCGTCATGGCGAGGAGCCCGAAGGGCGACGAAGCAATCCAGAAGACAGTATTTGCCGCTCTGGATTGCTTCGCGGAGCCTGGCATCGGACCGCGCGCGGGGTCCCCATCGCGCCCGCGCGATGGGGGGCCCCGACTTCGCGCGGGTCCGTTGGCTCGCAATGACGATACGATCTAATCTGAGCGATCTAATCTGTTTAGGCGCGCCGGCGCTGCTCGTCGGGAGCGCGGCGGATGCGCTCTCTGACCTCGTGTCTGTTGCGCCAGCGTTCGCGCTCGGCGACGTGCCGCAGCAGTACCGCGCGCGGCCGCTCGTTTTCGGCGATGCGCACTGGTTCACGCCTCGGCGCCGGGCGCGCGTGCTTTGTTTCAGCGATGCGCTCTGGCTTCGCCGGCACGGCTGGCTTTGCTTTGGCCTCGACTTGCGGCTTTGCCGGCTGCTGGGCTTGCGCTTGCTGCGCCTGCTGCTGGTCGAGCTTCGCCTGTTGCAATTGCGCCTGCTCCAATTCAGCGAAGGCGGGAAGATCGCGGCACGGAAGGCGGCGGGTAAACTGTAACGCGGCGTCGTCCGGCGGCGCCTTTTGCCATTGCTCGACGGAATGACCGGTTATGTTCATGACATAGCCGCGCGTCTCCCGCGGCAAGGTGCGCCCGCGATTGAGCCATTCGCTCACCCGTTTGGCGCCGGCATTGTAGGCGGCGGCGACGAAGCCGAGATTGCCGAACTGATCGCGCAGCTCGTGCAGAAGCCGCGCCGATGCGGGGAGCGCTTGCAGCGGATCAAACGGATTCTCCAAGCCGGATTCGGCCGCGACCTTGGGCATGAATTGCGCAATGCCCAGCGCGCCCTTCGGGCTCACGGCATGGTCGTGCAGCCGGCTTTCCTGCCAGATCAGGTTGGCGAAAAAGGCAACCGGCAGGTCATTGTTTTCTGCGGACGTGAGCAGCGCGTTGCAGACGTCGTCAAGGGGAACTTGGGGCGCGGCGCTGGCCTCATTGCGAGTGGGCAATGGCTTGGACGCTGCGGCGGCGTTCGCCGCTGGCGCAGGCGGTGCGGGCAGCGCGGCAGGTGTTTGCGATGCTTTCGCGGTAGGATCTTGCCCCGCAGTTTTGGCAACAGGCGACGACGTCGCGTTGCTGCCGCCCTTCGCCGCAGACGATGCAATGTCGACTGCGGAAGCAAACGACGCCCCGCCGCCGAGATGGAGAGAATCCGCGACCGGCGCGGAAGGGTTAGGTTCTGGTGCTGCCTGAGAAACACCAGTCAACAGAATCGTAGCAGCGAGAATCGCTCGCATCGGCTCCTCGCGAAGTCGTGCTCGCGCTGCGCCAATGACGCGCGCGATGGTTGTCGGAATGAGAGTGAACCCCTCGTCTGCGCGGGCAGATGGTCGCCCAAGGCGGCGGCTTTTAGAGCGGATTGTGCATGATTGATGATGAATTGCGGCTTGTTCCACAGTTTGGAACGTGTGCAGAAAGCTTGCGCCAAGGTTAATAGAAGCAGATAGTTACGTTTGTTACCAGTTTTAGCGCTTATTTGGCGCTCAGCTGCCGTCGTTGCGAGGAGGGCCGCGGGTCAGCGAGTCACAGCCAGCGCTGTTTCGCCGCATCGGCAAGGATGTCGGGCCGCGACCGTCGGGGAGGTCCCATGAATCACGACACCGAAGTGAATCACGATACCAAAGTTCGGAAAGCCGGCAGCGCGGGAACACGCGCCGACGCACCGCCGCAATATCAGTCAGGCTTCGGCAATCATTTCGTCTCCGAAGCGGTACCGGGGGCGCTTCCGGTCGGGCGCAATTCGCCGCAGCGGCCGCCGCACGGCCTCTATGCCGAACTGATCTCCGGCACCTCGTTCACGACGGCGCGGGCGGAAAATCGCCGCACCTGGACCTACCGTATCCAGCCTTCGGTGGTGCATCGGCCATACGCGAGAATCGATAATGGTCTGATCCGCAGCGCGCCGTTCAACGAGGTCGACGCGACGCCAACGCAATTGCGCTGGAGCCCGATGCCGATCCCGCGC
>JASHVN010000251.1 GCA_030044555.1 Xanthobacteraceae bacterium
GTCGGGTCACTCAACGCCTCCGGGCTGCGATCATTGAGATACTGATCGAGCCCTCAGCGCTCCACTTGCGCGAAGACCTCGCCGAAGTCCTCACGCGGCAGCGGCTTGTTGACGAACCGCTCACCGCGACCGAACTTCGAAAAATCCCACGCATGCAGGCTCTCGAGATCGAGCGGCGGCGCGAGTTTCTTCCTTACCCGACGAGCGACAGCGAAGCCTTCTCGTATTGTCCGGTTCCCATTTCGCCGTCGGCGAAGATGTGATGATCGGCGATCCAGTCGAAGGATTCTTCGTAGACTTCCTTGGTGTACGGCTCGAACACCAGCCGCTCGCCCGGTCCCCAGCGCCGCGTGTCCATCAGCGCGTGGAAGCGGTCGGGGAACTCATTCCTGTAGTAGTGCGTGAAGAGTTCGGGCCGCAGGTCGATATCACGCTGCGCCTTGCGCAGCGCGCGGAAGAATTTGCGCAGGTCTTCAGGATCGGGATCGCCGTGAATCATGGTGGCGATCATGAAGGTGGTGTCGATCACCTTGCGGAAGCCGAGCTGCTCGGCGAAGTAATAAGGACCGCTGAACAGGCTCACCGCCGGCGCCTTGCCCTCGATCAGCTGCTCCATGCGCGCGAACAGCATGCCGTCGGCGTAATGCAGCTTGATCTGGTCGGGCTTGAGGTAGGATTCGAGCGCCTGAATCGTGGCGTAGTGGCTGCCGGATTGATAGCCGACCGAGACCGGCACGCCGGCAAGGTCGGCCGGATTCTTCACCGGCGAGTCGGCCGGAACGAAAATACCGGCGGGGGAGACCGAATAGACGTCGGTATACATGCGGCCGAGGCCCTTGGAGGCCGCAACGTTGATGGTCCAGTGGCAGGCGCAACTCACGTTCGACTTGCGGCCGGCCTCGATCGACTGAAAGGCGCCGACCTTGTCGCCCTTGTCGTGAATCTTGCCGGCGGTGGCGCGCACCAGTTCGCGGAATTCATAGTCGAGCCCTTCGGCGCGAAAGTAGCCTTTCTCTTCCGCCACCCATTCCTGCAGGCGGAAATGCGGTTCGATCAGAAATTTTGCCATCGGGGTTCCTCCAGTGTTGGCAGTTTCAGCACATCGCGTGTCCGTTGCTCCGCCGCTTCGCGCGGCCGCGACCAGCAGAGGCGCGCGGCGAGCCGCCATGCTCGGCGACGCGCCGGGCGCGGATCATCTTGACGTGATCGTCCATCAAGGCGCGCGCGCTGCTCGGGTCGCGCAGCTCGATCAGGTCGGCGAGCTTTGTGTGAATCTCCAGAATGTGCCGCGCGAGCCTGGGCGTGGCCGTCACGTTGCGCCGCGGCCACGACACGTGTTCGAGCGAGATCAGCTGGACGATGAGCACGCGATTATGCGAGGCTTCGGCCACCGCCAGGTGGAAATCGTGCGACAGGCGGGTGAATTCGTCGAGGTCGCCGATCGCCGCTTCGGCTTCCTGCAACAGCCGGCGCAACTTCGCGACATCCTCCGCATTGGCGTTCTCGGCCGCGAGTTCGGCGCCCAGCGTCTCGATGGCGCGCTGGGCGTCCATGATTTCGGCGGCGCTCACGCCGGTGAGGTCGAGCTGCACCGCCAACGCCTCGGCGAAGAGGCGCGGGTTGCCGTGGGCAATGCGGGCGCCGCCGCCCTTGCCCATGCGGATTTCGACGATGCCGAGCGCTTCCAGCGTGCGCAGCGCGTCGCGCGCGACAATGCGGCTCGCGTTGAAGCGGGCGGCGATGTCCTTCTCGGTGCCGAGGAAATCGCCGGGCTTGAGGCGCTTGGCGAACAGGGCGTCACGCACCTCGGCCACCACCTGCGCGGACAATGAAGATGACCGGCCCGCGAACATCACGCGCGCGGCGATATTGCCGCTTGTCAGCCGCACCGGGGGCCTCGCATGCATTTGTCTTCGCTGTGTCGAAAACGCGCTGGCCTTAACATAGTAAAGATATTATCTTTTGCGGTATCGGAGTCAACGCCGCTAAAGCGGCGGCGTGAGCCACCGCCGCCATGAACCCGGAGGAACATCATGGGCAAGCAGCGAATAAGCTACGTCCCGCTGGACAAAATGGATGCGCGCATGCGCGCGGAGATGGAGCGCTGCCAGCGCGAAGGTACGCCGCGGCCGGAAAGTTCGGCCGTGCGCGCCCACGTGCCCGCCTGCTTCTGGTTCTTCGCCGAGTCCTGGCACAACATCTTCCGCACCGGCGTGCTTGATCACGGCATCAAGGAACTGTGCCGGCTTTACGTATCCCGCTCTGTCGCTTGCGAATATTGCGGCAACCAGCGCTCAGTGAAGGCGACCAAGAGCGGGGCTGTCATCGAAGATCAGGTGTTCGATCTCCTGAACTTTGAAAAATCAGCCAAATACAACGATCGGCAAAAAGCGGCGCTCGCCTACGCCGAGGCGATCATCTGGCGGCTCAACCCCGACGACGCGTTCTGGGAGCGGATGCGCAGCCATTTTGGCGAGCCGGAAATGGTCGAACTCGGCTGCATGATCGGGCTTACGCTTGGACAGCAAAGCTGGCTGCGTCTTCTCAACATCGAGCACCACGAGGTGATGTCCGGCACGTCGGCATCCATGGCGCCCGGCTATGAGGACGCCAAGCGCCTGCAAGAGACAAAAGCGCGGGCGGATTATTGGGCGAAAGAAACGCCGAGCCAGGATTCGCATCGATCGTAGAATCGATCGATCGCAATGGCCCGCTTGGCTGCCGATCGCAAAAAAGCGGAGACACCGGTTGTGAGCGATCCTCTCTGCCCGGAACAAATAAATAATAATCGGCGTTTCAATTCGATGACGGGTTTCTCGTGCGATCCCCGGAGGCCAATTCGAATATTGAACCTTTTGCCGTCTCAACACGTCTAACCAATCGCCAGGGCAGCGCCTGCAAGGGGCGGCCCGAAATTGGCCGGGTGGCAACGATAACAATGGAGGGGCATCATGAAATATCAGATCGCCGGTTGGATCGCTCTCGCATCGATTACACTTTGGGTTGCTCCCTACGTTTACGCCGTGTGCGATCTCGTTCAATGGCGCTAGGTCGAGCATGTAGGATTGCCGCCTTGCGCTCCCGGATCTGCTCGGGAGCTGGATTGCTCGGGGCTGAGATAATGACATCCCGAGGCGCCAAGACCGCCTGATATGGCGGCGACAAGCGTTGCGGTGGGCCGCAAAGTTTCCTCATCGCCAACCTTCCGCAAAGCTCATTGCGTTCGGATTTATCGGCTTCGCGATCGGTCCGTTTATACCGCTGGCGCTGGCCATGATCACCGCGAGTGCCGCCGGAAGCTGGGTGACCGCGATGGCCTTGCGCCTGCTGTGGAGCGCCGTGCGCGGCGAGGGCCACATTTAACCCGGGCGGCTGCGCAACAACGCGACAAGGTCGATGCCTCCGAGGGGCGCACTCAATAGCTGTCCTTACCTCTGGATATTATCGATGATCGATAAATCCGTTGACGATCATCGGCAATAGAGATATCGATTATCGATATTTCGGAAGGAGGAAGACATGCCTGACAACCGAAAGCTCTTTGCGGTCACGCAGTGGGTGCTGCGTGCCGGCATGGTGGTGATCACGGTGTGGATCGGCCTGATCGTCCTGGGCGTGGCCGCCATGACCTTTGCGCTTGCCACCTCACGACGCCTGCCACTCGATAAAATCGCGCACTGGACCGGCGTCGTCATGACGGCGGATGAGTTCGCTCGCATAGCGCTGGCGGCGGCCGCAGGCACCGTCGCGGTGCTTGCGCTCGTGCTGTTCATTCTCCGCGCTTTGCACCGCGTGGTCGCCAGCGCCCGCGTCGGCGATCCATTCATCGAGGCGAATGCCACGGAACTCGCCCGTGTCGCCTGGCTCCTCCTCGGCGTCATCGTGATCGACGCGCTGATCAAGCCAATCATTTACCTGCTCGCAACCGCCGCCATGCGCGCGAAGGTTCACGATACGGTCCATATCTCGCTGATCGGGTTGTTCGCCGCGCTCCTGATCTTCGTGCTTGCGCAGATCTTCAGGCGCGGCAGCGAGATGCGCGCCGAACTCGCAGGGACGATCTAGCATGGCGATCGTCGTGAACCTCGATGAGCTGCTCTACGCCCGCCGCATGACATTGACGGAACTCGCCGATCGCGTCGGCATTACGCTTGCCAACCTGTCGATCCTCAAGACCGGCAAGGCGAAGGCGATCCGGTTCTCCACCCTCGACGCGATCTGCCGGCAGCTCGGCTGCCAGCCGGGCGATCTGTTGGCGTTCAATGCGGACGGCGCCCCGGCCGGAGACAAGCTCGTAACGGACGCGCTTTAGCCGAGGCCGCGTGAACGCGCCTCATGTGGCCGGATAGTCCTCCCAGCGCGACAAGCCCAGCTTTCGCGCTTGCCCGCGATAATACAGGGCTATGACCAGGCCGAATAAAACAGCAGCCAGCGCCGCAGTTCCAACTCTTGGGCGGTTCATTCTCTGGGCGCAAAATGGTGGGGCCCAAAATGGTCCGCCCAAAATCGTCCCAAAAAATCCGCCAGGCCGACCGGGTTTACTTTTTGCGACGTGCCAACTATTTGAGGCGGAACGATTTCCGACTTGGTGCTTTTCGATTTGGCGCCTTCGGACTTGGCGCGGGGTGGAGCAGCCCGGTAGCTCGTCAGGCTCATAACCTGAAGGTCGTAGGTTCAAATCCTACCCCCGCAACCAAAATTTCAACGCATAATCAATCACTTATGCTGACTTGACAGCCATTCTCACGCGTTGCCAACGCTTTCCGAGCGCTACAAGAAAGGTCTATTCATATCCAATATGTTACGGACTTTCCGCTCTCGATGACCAAGCCTTGGCTAAAATTCCACGGCACAAAACTGGCACAAAACGGCACAAAAGCCTGAGTGCACAAACGCGCTTTGTTCACGCGCGCATCGTGCCGCTTTCCGCGATGACTTCATGCGTTGTCGGCGATCCGGCGAAAGACGCCGACAGTCATCAATTCTTCGATGGTGACAACTGCGTCCGTAATTGTCGAATCGTTGTGGCCTTTCGATCTCTCCAAACGCTCCCACGAACTGCTCCCAACGCGCGACGCGCCTGCCACGCGGCGCAGCCTTTCGCGAACGTCGTGCCCCCGCGGCCCTTGCTGCCACCGTTAGACATAAGCGAACGCGAGTCCGCAGCTCCTTGCGCATTGAGCAGCGTTCCTGAACGAGACTTCCTGGTCGCTGTCGATGAGCGCCCATACCGTCGGGTTGTCTACCGCTGTGGCCGTGACGCTGAGGCGCTGGTTCGTCTCCCCTCGAAAAGCTCACGCTCCGGCGCCAATGCCTTCGCCAGGAAGCCCCGCGTCGCGCGGATGCGGTCGGTGCGTCTGAGATCGTAGTGGGTGAGCAACCAGAGCGTCGACCGCGGCTCCCGTCTTCGTCTTCTCTGTGAGACGGCGCAGCCCGGACGAAGGGGCGCCGAGGTAAAAGAAGAGCAAAGCGAGCTCCAGTCCGGTGAGCGCTGCTTCACGTAGGGCGGGAAGCGCATCGACGCGGCATGTGATGGGGCTCTGACTCATATGTGGAACGGCCCGATTTGGCCGACATGATGGAGCGGGTCATTGAAGGATTTCGGCCTTTTTGGGAATT
>JASHVN010000252.1 GCA_030044555.1 Xanthobacteraceae bacterium
CCTTGGGCGAGGCGAACTGCGCCGGCGCGCCGAACATCAGCGGATCGACAGCAAGAAGCCGCCACGGCTCCTGATAGGCAGCGCGGCCCATCATCACGCCATCGACGCGGGCCAGAAGAGAAAGCGCCTCCTCCACATCGGCAATGCCACCGTTAAGAACAATAGGAAGTTGCGGACGCGCCGCCTTGAGCCGATAGACGCGCGCGTAATCGAGCGGCGGAATCTCGCGGTTTTCTTTCGGCGAAAGGCCTTTGAGCCAGGCCTTGCGTGCATGGACGATGAGCGCATCGGCGCCCGCCTGTTCGACAGCGCGTGCAAAATCCGCAAGCGCCGTTTCCGGATCCTGCTCGTCGATGCCGATGCGGCATTTGACGGTAACGGGAATTGAAACTGCGGCTTTCATGGCCGCCACGCATTGGCCAACAAGCCGCGGCTCCGCCATCAGGCAGGCGCCAAAGCGGCCGTCCTGCACGCGGTCGGATGGACAGCCGGCATTGAGATTGATCTCGTCGAAGCCGCAATCGGCGCCGATACGGGCGCAGTCGGCCAGCGCCTGCGGATCGGAACCGCCCAATTGCAGCGCCAGCGGATGCTCCGCCGGATCGTAGCGCAGGAGCCGCGCCCGATCGCCGTGCAAGACCGCGCCCGTCGTCAGCATTTCAGTATAGAGCAACGCCCGGCGCGTGAGCAGCCGATGGAAGAACCGGCAGTGCCGGTCCGTCCACTCCATCATGGGTGCAATACAGAACCTATGCGACCGATCTGTCGTCATTTTTGGTCTCAGGTCCCCTTAGCTCACCGTCAATTTTGCGGATTCCCTGGTATCTGGGAAAAATGCAGAGAATTTGTGCAATTGGCCCCCCTTTGCACGTGTTTCATTTGGGGCATAGTCGAAAGAATTCAACGGATTACCTCGGGTATTCCCTAGCCGAAGGAGCAAGGAATTCCTACCCCGTAAACAGGGTATTGCTGTGCCACAAACAGGGATTGGATGTGGGGAGACGGGGTGACCGATGAGTCGCTAAAAAGGGCCGCAAAAAAAGAGGTGGCAATGCTTGGTGGAATACCGGCGGCTGCCAGAACTGTACGAACTGGCCCTGCTTGCGGAGCACAGTGGCTGAACTCTTTCTAACCCAATAGTTCCGGCAACCTTCCTGCTATCAAAATTCCCTCGACATTTCGACGTGGCCATAGGCCCCGTCCCCGACAACGCTGTCGTGGGCAAAACCAGCGGACACATCAACTTCTGTTTGCCAGAACTTTAGTTGTGTAACGTGCGCGCCTACGCGCCATTGATCAAAACGCTGATCGCCGAATGCAGCGACCTCGGGACCGACAAAGAAGCCTTTATTGAACACGTCGTAACCGTATTTGGCGGAGGTATAATAAGTCTGGAAGGCCGTCGTGTATTCGGCTTCGCCGTAGAAGAGCGATTTTGGAGTCGGGTTGATCCAGATGTCGCCGCGCACCTTGGGACCAACCGCAGTCCCATTGACAGGATTAGACGTATCGTAAGCGGAAAGCATGTCGTTCTCTGCACTGGCGCCGGCGAGAAGATTGATCTCGTAATTGTCGCCCTCAAATGCGTAGCCGCCCATCAAATCGCCAGTGGAATAGACACCCCGGATCCACTGCCCCCCTGCTGGATATCGGTAGGCGCCCGCTCCTCCTGTGATCCACATGCGGGGACCTGAAGTATCGATGTCCTTTGAAAACGCAAACAGGCCGCCGATCAGACCGTCGACGCTGTCCTTTCCCACATCGAGGACTGAAAACGCGCGTATGACCTTTCCGGAATCGTCATCGTCCGAATCCAATGCCGGGCCCGGACCATAGGCCAGCGGCCCGACGCTGACCGGCGGCCCCCCGAGCGCATAATCGAAACCGAGCCTGATCAACTGCAGCTGTTGCTTCACATCCTCAGGGAAAACTCCGGTGCCGCCATCGACCAGAGTGATCGGATGTTCGCCGAAATTGAAGTAATCGTATTCGAGAAAAACCGACCAGTTCGGCGAGAAACGATATTGGACTCCACCCCCGACGGTCCAACCCGGCAGTATCGCGTTGCCTTGGAACAGATCACCGGGCACCGAACAAACCGTTGCCCCTCCGGCCGGGACACAGGCTTGGGTCCCGGCAATATTGGAAACTGCATTGCGAGCCCAGGCCGGGCCGCCATCCACGTAGAGCAGAGCCGGACCGATGACAGGCCCAAAACGACCAGTCAGACTGGCAATCCATTCATCGGTCGAGGAGCAGGTCTGGTTACCGAATGAAAAGCATGAAAAATCACTTTTGATGCCGCCCCAGTCGAAACTGCCTTCTGCCCCAACAACGAATTGCCCAATCTGATAGTTATACCCAAGCTGAAAGCCGCCAAGCCAGCCTCTGGTTTTCGCGTCGGCATCGAGGGCATAGTCTGGGGTGGGCCCGTAAATGTCATAAAACTTGGTGGTCCCCATTCCCGGATTGATATTCGCACCGAAGAAGAAGCCGGTCCAACTCGGTGGCGGAGGGGGTGGTGCTTTGAGCGGAAGCTCAGCCGCGCGTACCGGTCCGACCACGGACGCGCAAAATGCAACTACACTTGCGCCCAACAAAAGCTCAGTGAAGCGCTTCATTGCTAGAGCGCCCCCCGGCGCTGCGCGATCTGCCAACGCGAACGTACGCACTACAGCCGAGCCAATTTTAGTTAATAAGTCAGATTCCAAGCCCCGGCTAGTGCAAAAATGACACAAGCGTGAACTTTGGGCGCAGGTCGCAAATGTAAACAGTCAACCCCCTGATTCACCAAGAATTAAGCTAAGCGCCCGCGCTCCCGCGAAAAGTGGGAAAATCCGCCCCGTTCCAGGGCGACAGGGCTCAATGACCGTAAGTCTATTTCCTCATCTGCCGGCAGCCTCCGGATTGGATCGGCGGCACACTCCGGCCGCTCCCAGATTCCGTGGCGAGCGGCGCTCGCCGTTGCGCCCGAGATTTCGCGAAGGGTGGCGCAAACATATTGGCGGCAGCACACGAGACGTCCTGCCGGGGTCAGGTGCCGCAGGCGCCACACCAGTTTGCGTCTGGATGTCCAGGGTCGACACTCTTCTCGCCGCCCCATCGAACCTCAATCTCCTGAGCGAAGATGACCATGCCGCGCTACGGACGCTTCGCTGTCAGCCGGCCCGAGAAAGCGCGACCGCAGCGCGGATCCTGTTGCGGCTTGCTTTGTCCGCGATGACCGGCCGCCGCATCGCTCCACAAAATTGGCAGTTCGCCCGCAACGATTTCGGCAAGCCTTTCGTCAAAGACAACGGCCATGGCATCGATTTCAGCGTTTCCCATGTCGATGCTGTCGTGATGATCGCGGCCGGCCGCGACGTCAGCGTTGGCATCGACGTAGAGACCGTTGATCAGCAACTCGAAGACAACGTCATCGATCATTTTTGTCACATCTCGGAACGGCAAGTTCTCGAAGCGCTGCCGATTATGCAGCGTCGCCGCGTGTTCCTGGAATTTTGGACAGAGAAGGAGGCCTACACCAAGATGCTCGGTCTTGGACATTCCCTCGAGTTCCAGTCCCTGAGTGTTCTCAGGTCACAAGAAGCCGGAGTTGACGAGCCGCGCGTCTGTACCGAGGACATCTACTTCTCCGTCGATCATTCCCTTTATCACGCTGCCTTGGTTGTGGATCGGAAGGCAGATCACCGGCCAGTCGACATCCAACTTGTAAACGTGGTTTTGGCAGGTAAAGGCGCCCTCACCGTGTCGCCAGCAGGTTTCTAGACAAAGGAATTCGGGATGGACGCCATGAAGCACATCAACGCTGAGACAACCCTCGATCGCGTCCAAGCCATCTCCGGATTGCTGCACGAATATTTCGAAGAACAGGCCCAGCGAAGGCCGAACCATCCCGCCGTAGAGTGCAACGGCGAAATCGTGACCTACGCAGAGCTTAATGCGCGGGCCGATCGTCTGGCGCGTAAGCTCCGCGCCGAAGGCATTCAATCCGAAGCCCTGGTCGCTCTCTATCTGGTCAAGTCCTGCGACCTCTATGCGGCAATGCTTGGAATCCTGAAGGCGGGGGCCGGCTATGTTCCCATCGATCCGAAATTCCCGATCGGTCGCATCAATTCGATCATCGAGGACGCCGGAATCAAGATTGTACTGACCGACCGAGCACTCAAACCAAACATTGCGGACCACGTGGAGGCCAAAACGATCGTCGTTGATAGCAACGATGGGGACTACGCCCCGGAGCTATCTCCTGTCATCATCACGCCTCGAGACGTCTGTTACGTCATCTACACATCTGGTTCGACCGGCCGCCCGAAGGGCGTCGTCATCGAACATCGTTGCGCTGTAAATTTCATCAAGGCGCTCAGGACGGTCTACAAAATTGACGAAAGCGACCGCGTGTATCAGGGCTTTTCGGTCGCCTTTGACGCCTCGATCGAGGAAATATGGGCCGCCTTCTCGGCCGGTGCCACCCTCGTAGTCCCAACGGAAGACATTTCGCGCTCGACCTTTGAAGCCGCCGAATTCATCGATCGAGAACGCATTTCCTTCTTCTCGACCGTTCCGTCTTTCCTTGCTTTGATGACGCCTGGTCTGCCGACCTTGAGGATCCTCGTTCTCGGCGGAGAGATGTGCACGCCCCAACTCGTGTCGGCGTGGATGCGGCCCGGGCTCCGGATCCTTAACACCTACGGTCCCACTGAAGCCACCGTGGTGGCCACAGCGCTCGAATGCACGCCCGACAAGTCAGTGTCCATTGGGACGCCCCTGCCCGGCTACAGCACTTACGTATTGGACGAAAAGCTAAAGCCGGTAACGACCGGCGAAACTGGTGAACTCTACATCAGCGGCGAGGGCATCGCGCGCGGCTATCTCAATCGGCCCGACCTCAATGCGGAGAAATTCCTGATCGTTCCCGGCCTCGAAGCGGCGGGTCGCCTGTATCGCACGCACGACCTGGTGCGTCTTCTCGACAATGGCCAACTGCAATTCGTCGGCCGTGCCGATTCTCAAGTGAAAATCCGCGGCTTCCGTATCGAACTCGGCGAAATAGAAAGAGTGCTGCTGGAGAACACGGAGATCAGGCAGGTCGTTGTCAAGACTGTCGAACTCGACGGCCTTATGGAAATCGCCGCCTATGTCGTGCTCGCTTCGGGGCAACAGCAACTGGATCGTCAGGCGCTTGGTAAAACGCTTGGCCACCGCGTTCCCGAGTATATGATTCCGAAATACGTCGATGTGCTGGACGAACTTCCGACAATGACGAGCGGAAAGATCGATCGCAAGCTGTTGCCTCCACCGCAAAATCTACTGCGCGAACTGCCCGACGAAATTGCTGCCGCAGAGACCGATCTGGAACGCGGCATCGTGGACGTTTGGCAGCGAATCCTCCACCTTCCGGCCATATCGATCGATCACGACTTCTTTGTCGATCTGCGCGGTCATTCGCTCTTGGCTGCGCGCATAGTGACAGAATTCCGCAATAATTTTCCCGATATTGCACTGTCCGTTCGCGATATTTACGAATTCCGCACCATCCGAAAACTTGCCTCAGCGCTTGCGGACCGGCACGCGAGCAGAGCTCGGGTCGACTCGTCTGCAGTCGGGGGCAAAGAGCCACGATCGATTGCGGGATTTGCTCCGCTGCCAAAGGCGCGTTGGCTCTGCGTTCTGTTGCAGACGCTCGGGCTGCTCGCATTCTATGGAGCCGTCGCCTTGCCGGCCACCTGTGGCATTCTCCTGGTGCTCAAAGTCCATGATGGCACACTGGCTTGGCCACGTGCCGCAGAAATCGCCACCATTGGAGGCTTTGCGATATGGCCGTCGTGGCTGTTTCTCAGCATCGCGCTCAAATGGGCCGTCATAGGAAGATTCAAGCCCGGTCGCTATCCGGTGTGGGGCCTTTACTACTTTCGCTGGTGGCTGGTGACGCGGTTTCAAGCCTTGAGCTGGTCTGACATGTTCGTCGATACACCGCTCATGAGCCTCTACTACCGTGCAATGGGCGCGAAGATCGGCAAAAACACTAATATCGGAACGCCGATTTGCGCTGCATTCGACCTCGTCTCCATTGGAAATAACACGAGTATCGGCCCGGAGACGCATATCCTTGGATATAAGGTCGAAGATGGCTGGCTCGTTCTCGGTTCAATAGAAATCGGGAACGACTGCTATATCGGCACCCATTGCAGCCTCGGCATTGACGTGTGCATGAAGGACCAGAGCCGACTCGAGGACCTTTCCGTCCTATCAGACGGCGCCATGCTGAAATCGTCGGAAGTAAGCCGCGGCTCGCCGGCCAAGCCGGTGGCGGGCGACGCTGTCAAGCCTCGGCGGCCGCACGGCCTTCTGATAAACAGCTTATTCGGGCTCATACATTTAGCGCTGATATATGTGATGGGCTATATTCTTATTGTCAGCGCATTACCCGGATTGGGTCTGATCGGGTTCGCGATTTATTTTGGCGGCCCTGTCGCCGGGTTCGCAGCGGCGCTCGCCGCGGTACCCATATCGATCATTTGGTATCTCCAATTGGCAAGTGCCATCAAAGATGACTTCGTCGGTCGCGTAAAGCCCGGACGCTATTCGACTCGCAGCTTGGCATTCCTGAAATACTGGTTCCTGCACTATTTGATGAACAACACGAGGCATCTTCTGATGCCGTTATACGCCACGATTTATATGCCTTCACTGCTGCGACTTTTCGGCGCAAAGATTGGCAAGAACGTCGAGATATCGACAATCGCACACGCCACACCCGATCTCCTCGAGATCGGCGATGGAAGCTTTTTGGCCGACGCCTGTATCGTCGGCGGACATAAGATCGACGGCGGGGAGATTGAACTTCTGTCCAATCGAATTGGAAGCCGCACGTTTGTTGGGAACAGCGCGCTGGTCCCGGCGGGAATTAGCCTCGGCGACGATGGATTGATTGGAGTCCTCTCCACGCCTCCGGCGGAGTCGAATCGGACGCCAAATCAAACGCGATGGCTCGGTTCACCCGGTTTCCTCTTGCCGGAAACAGAAAAGGTGAGCTGCTTCTCCAACCGGCAGACCTTCGCGCCCGGATTTTTACGCACCGGCGCGCGAGCCCTGATAGATCTGATGAGAATCCTGCTCCCCGGCATGGTGAGCATGATAGTTCTCGGCATATTCTGTCTGGCCATTTACGAGTCGTATCTCACATTGTCGCTCGTGCCGACCCTGATGCTGACGCCGGTTTATTCGTTTGCGGCCGCGTTTATCAACCTCATTATGGTTTCGTTCTTACGGCATGTCTTCATGCCGCGGTTTAAGCCCGTCGTGAAACCGTTGTGGTGCTCTTATGTTTGGTTCAACGAGGTTGTGAATGCGGTCTACGAAGCCGTCGCTGGCGCACTATTGGCTCCAATGTTGGGAACGCCTTATGTTGCGTGGTTTCTGCGGCATCTTGGCTGCAAGATCGGCAAGTGGGTTTTTCTCGAAACTTCGTTGATGTCAGAATTCGATCTAATCACGATCGGAGACAGAGCCTCACTGAGCCTCGGATCGACAATTCAACCGCATCTATTCGAAGATCGAGTGATGAAGTCCGACACGATCGATATCGGCCAGTACTGTTCGGTCGGCAATATGGCGGTCGTCCTCTACGGCACACGGATGGAAGAAGGCGCCGCGTTGGAATCGCTGTCCGTTTTGATGAAAGGCGAAGCATTACCGAGTTGGAGCCGTTGGCAGGGCATCCCAAGCCAAATGTGCGATATCCGTAGTACGGCGCAACGCCAAAACGCGGCAGAACGGTCGCTGCGATCAAGACGGACGACCCGCACGAGCCGTTCCTTGAGGCAATCATTGCTCGCTTCGACGGCGCCAATACAGTCGCGACGGGCGCCGGACTTCTCGGATACGGCTGCGTAGTGCAACTCTACCGGCCGTAGATCCAAAGGAGTGAGTGTGCAGCGAAGAGACTTGCGGACCGCTTTCGCGCTGGCGGCTTTCGCGCTGGCGGCGTATTTTGTCATTATGACAATCGCGAACGCCCACGAGAAGGGCGCCCGGAAGGGCTACGACATTACGAAAACGGGCCTCACTCCTCGATATCCGACCGATGTGATCTGCTCTCCCCTCACCTCACTTTATGCGAGCTGGGATGACGTCGATGGGACCAAACGCGACGAGCCTCATTCCGGAGTCGATGGCGGGCGTCTGGGTGATGCGATCTTGTCACCCGCTCCAGGCCACGTCGTTGCGTTGTGGCGAGCGAATTGGGGGTGGGGTGAGGAGCAAGCCCTTCTCATCAAACACACCGCTCGCGAGATTAATCTCAAGGCGAACCAAAATCTGATCTATTATTCCGAGTTCGACCATCTCAACTTGCACGAGCCAATCTCCTTGTCGCCAAATGACGCGGTAACGCGCGGCCAGAAACTTGCCAACGTGTTTCGCCCCGGCGGCAACAAGGACTATTTGCCGGAAGTGCATTGGGAGGTGTGGGAAGCAGATGCTGATTCCCAATTGACGTGGCGAAAGAATAAATTCGGCGGCCGGTATTGGTTAATCCAGGCCGCTCGTCTGGTCGATCCGCTCTACATGTTGTCGCTCAACGGCGTCGTTCATGATGATTTGAATGTCGACATTGTTCCCTATCAGCCGAACGTCGATTATTCGAATTTCATAGGCTTTACCTACATATTGCCCTGCCACCCCGCGCCTTTATCGCAAACGGCTTCGCCCAAATGAATTGCGTTAACAGGCCTGAAGCGTGACGGGCCGACCGCGAGGAGCGATTATCCCGCTAATTCGCTGGGCCGGCCGCGCTTCACACTTAACCAACAGTTCGGATCGAAGTGGCTTGCGCCAATCCGGCAAGCTAGATTCGAGCATCATTTCACGGAGGCCATCGTGAAGCGCATCGCCGTCATCCTCGCCGTGCTCGTATTGTCCGGGTCCTTGGGCGCGAAGGCGCAGCAGTTTGATCTGTCCACAATGACCTGCGACAGTTTCCTTAAGGGCGACAAGGACCAAATGAAGCTGATTACCGCCTGGTTGGCCGGATACTACACCGACGAATCCGCGGCGGAAGTCGTGGACGTGTCGGCGCTCAATAAGCTGCAGGGCGAGTTGGCGAAGTTTTGCAGCCGTGAGACCGACTTCCCGATCGAGAGCGCTGCTGACGGCATCTTCGGGCAGAAAGCCGCGAACGGGTCTGACGCGCCTGGCTCCTCGTCGGGCACGGCTCAAAGTGGACACTGACGGGCAAGCCGATCGGGAGCAACTGAGCGCTACGATCCATGGTCAACACTCCTCCCTCTGCATCGTTGACGTAGGCCACGTATTGGCACTCCTGCCGTTGCTCGGGCTGCGTTGAGAACAGCATCGTCAGCTCGGCACGGTCGCCAGACATAGGGATTAAGTTGGAAAGCGATCATTCTTTTGCTCGTTAATGATGTATTCGCGTTTAGTTTGCTCTCGGTGCTCTCGTAGGCCTAAGTTCCGGATTAATAGATTTTGGTTTTGTTGAGATTTGGTCATGAATACCGTGTCACGGATTTCAACCTGCCCAATCTGTGAACAGGAAATGGCACCGGCAAACGCCGTAAAAGGCATCTTTCCTTTGCCAGAGTGGCGCCTGTTTAAGTGCAAGCACTGCGCGGTGATTGAAACAAAGCACGAGACAAGCGCGCCACGCCCAAGCCACGGGGTTGTATTACCCCTATTTCGATCAGTCGCTGATTCGGCCAGCGCAAGGGCGGCGTGCGCCATCTCCGCACATGATTTGACCGACCCATAAAAACCCCACCGATCGCGCGGGGCGAAAGCTCCGACTGGGTCATTCATATCGAAAGTTTTATATCGAAATTTGCGAGACTCCCTCCTATCGGAGTCTTGCCCGCAAACCCAAAATGACGGGAGCGCTCGATCTCCATCTCGATCACTCCGCGATTAGGGAATTTTCTAGGGGCCCTTTTCACAAAACATTTCTGCCATTGGTTGGATTGCTCGCTCGCCATAGCGCCAGCGTGAAGAGCCCTATCGAAATTCCGGTGAAACTGCCCGCAATCACATCATAAGAAAATGGAGATTAAGTGCCCAAGGGCAATATCTATTCCGATCAAATAGACTGCACAAATGAATCGCAGCCTTGGGAATAGAACGCATGGGACCGACAGAATAGAGGCCGCAACTGTGGCGTGACCCGACGGAAAGGACTCGAATGACTTTCCAAGTGAAAGTAATTAAATCCATACACGCCATTGTGTATAAAGGACAACACATTGGGCGCCCACGAGTCAGGCAACGTCCAGCCGAATACGAATTTGAGTTGGTCCTTTACGACAATCCCAGCCAGAGTGCTCATGGCACATAACGCGATGGTCGTTTCGACTTTCGAAAAGCGACGCCTCATTACAGCGACAGGATCGCAAAGAACGAACGCGATTGCGGGCAGGATCGAGGTGGAGGAAGCTGGAGAATCAATCAACTCAGTCAACCCATGCGGCCCGCGCCATTCTCCAAAGATGCCCTTAACCCAAAGCGCGATTGGTCGGTCGAGCCAGAGAATTGAGAGCCACACGGCTGCAGCTGCGGCGGTCAAGCAGAGGCTCACCTGCCAATTTTGAATGCTCGCGCCATTTATCTGTCCTTCTGGACCTAGTTCACGATTTCGATTGGGTGACGTCTGCGGACAACTTCAGCATGGCAGAGTCTAATAATGCTGCCAGTCTCCAATCCCACTTTTTGGTTTTCGGCGTTCAGCCAACCGTCTAACATGCACTGAGGGGGGAACGCCACCGCATGCGCGTTATTGTCGGGAGCGATGACGGTATGTTCAGCATCGCACTCCCACTAAGGGTGGGCCTCCAATCCTCATGACCGATATCTGCCACGTCCCAAGCGACATTGACGTGTCGGGTCTGGCAGCGCAAACTCCCGCTCAAAATGTCACTTGTTCGTGCCCGGAGCGGTCCGAGCGACGCCGCGGGGCAGCCCCCGAAAAGTACGAATTAGGCAACGGAGTCAGAATATGGACGAGTACAAGCGCGCCAAAACGCTTGAATATCGAATTGCCGCTCGTCATTTTGAGACCTCATTCGACGCGTGCAAGCGGCTTCCCCAGGAGGAACGGGAGTCATTACTTAAGGAGGTGGCGGCACGCATACTGCAGCAACTGCGAGGCGACACGCCAGAAGAGGAACATGCAGTTAGGATCGTAGGCATCGAAATTAAGCAGTAGCGCCCCATCTAAGACGATCAATTCTCTGATCAGCCGTCGTTCCCCCCATTGGTTTAGGAAGAATAACTAAATCGTCTGATTATATTCGCCAACAGGGGGACAATCCCGCCATTGCTGGCGGCGAGCCGATTTATTTTAAGGACCCGGAGCAAGGAGAGTATGTACTGCTCTACGGAGCAACTTCCGGCAATATTCAGAACGGCCTGCAACGATTTTGATTCGGGTTTTCGACTTTTTCACGCCTTAAGCATCTGAGGATCAATCGGGAGCGTGCGCACGCGCTTTCCTGTTGCAGCGAATATGGCGTTGCACAGCGCAGGAATTACCGGCGGCAGCGGCGGTTCGCCCAAACCGGTCGGCGGGTTATCAGTCGTGACAAAATGCACTTCGATGGGTGCGACCTGGGACATCCGCAACAACTTGAATGTATCAAAATTTTCTTGCACGGCCCGGCCATTTTCGATCGTGATTTCTTGCTGCAGCGCCTGGCCCAATCCATCGAGAATTGCACCTTGGGTCATATTTACTGCGGCCGTCGGATTGACGACCTGGCTGCCAATGTCGCCGACTGCCCACACTTTTTCGATCCTAACGCTGCCATCGGTTGCGACGCTGGCTTCCACGACTTCTGCGAAATAGC
>JASHVN010000035.1 GCA_030044555.1 Xanthobacteraceae bacterium
GTCGGCTTGGCCGATGTCATCCGGCTCCCGGCATGCGGATTTTGGAAAGCAGATCGCCTGGCCTGACGGGAATTTGGCTGATGTGAATGTCGAAGGGCGATAGGGCATCTTCGATCGCGGAAGCGACTGCCGCCGGGAGCGGAAGGACGCCCGATTCGCCAACTCCTTTCACGCCGAGCGGGTTGAGAGGACTCGGCGATACGCGATGCGACAATTCCATCGGCGGCGCTTCTGTGGATGTGACGAGCAGGTAATCGGCGAGATTAGTAGTCAACGGCTGGCCATCATTGTCGAACTGCATACACTCGTAAAGGCAGTTGCCAACGCCGTGAGCCAGCGCGCCCATCAACTGGCCATCAACGACGCCCGGATTAATAACCGTTCCGGCATCATGGACAAAGACGATCCGCGCTATTTTCACGGCGGCAGTTTCGATGTCGACCTCGACTTCGGCCACGGCGCACCCATTTGCGTAGGTCATGGCGTTAATGACGAGGGCTTCGCTCGCTTCGACGCCGGGCTGCAAGTTTCCCGGAAGGAGAAAGCCAGGAGCGCCAATCATCGCTTTCGCGATTTGCGCCATTGACACCTTCAGATCGGCGCCCTTCACCTCGACATGATCTTCGACAATATCGAGGTCCGCCTCGCTCACTTCGAGAAGGTGGCTGGCGACCTTAAGCACTTTTTCGCGGACCTTGACGGCGGCTACGTGCGCTGATGACCCGGCCATCACTGTTTGCCGGCTGTTGAAGCCGCCAAATCCCATCGCGACCTTTGCCGAATCACCCGTTGAAACGACGATTCGTTCGACTGCACCGCCGAGTTGTTCCGCCACGACTTGCGCCAGCATGGTCTTCAGACCCTGTCCCATGGCGGATGCACCGGTCGCGACGTGAATGAGACCCGACGGCTCGACGCGGACGTTGACCTGTTCGTATGGACCACGGCCAGTCCCTTCGACATAATTGGCGATGCCGATTCCGATATAGCGCCCTTGCGCGCGGGCCGCCTTCTGCCGCTCCCGAAATGAATGCCAGCCCGACCGTTGCAAAGCATCAGCCATGCACGCGGGGTAGTCGCCGGAGTCGAGTTCGATCGGTATTCCGCCGCGCGTGACGAATCCTTTCTTGAACGGCATGGCGGAGCCTGGGACAAGGTTGCGCCGCCGGATTTCGTCACGTTCGAGGCCCATTCCCTTCGCAGCGAGATCGAGGAGGCGCTCCATCACGAATACGCCTTGCGGCTGGCCTGCGCCCCTGATCGGTGTGACGGGCACTTTGTTGGTCAGTATCACCTTGATATCCAGCCTGTAGGCCGGAACCACATAGGCAAGCGTGAGCGCAGCCGCCGCCCCCTGCGGGACAGTCAGGCCACGCGCTGTGTAAGCACCGTGATCGTGTAGCAGCGAGCCTCGAACGCCCAGGATCTTGGCATCGGCATCCAGGGCTATTTCCGTAAACCAGTATTGATCGCGCTCCTGCGTCGTCGCGACAAAATGTTCGCGGCGGTCTTCGATCCACTTAACCGGTTTGTTGAGGGCGACAGCCGCAATGGCGACGACCGCTTCTTCCGGGTAGAAGACAAGCTTCGGTCCGAAGCCGCCGCCGACGTCGGGCGCCGCGACGCGTACCGTAGCCTCGTCGCGCCCTAGTATCTCCGCGAGCATTCGCGCGGCCACAAGCGGCGTTTGGGTCGAGCTCCACAGCGTCAGTCGCCCCTCGATGTCGGTGTAAGCAACGGCGCCGCGGCACTCAATTGAATGAGCGCATCCCCGGTGTTGCTGGAACGAACCGCTAAAAATATGCGCCGCCCTGGCGAAGGCGGCATCAACGTCTCCGTAGCCGGAACTGAATTCCGCCAAAAGATTGCTCTCGGCATCGGCGTGGGCGCGAACGGCATTCGGTTCAAGCGCTGTTTTGCAATCAGTCACGGCGGGAAGACGGTCGTATACGACATCAACGAGAGCGGCCGCATCCTCGGCGAGATACGGCGTGTCAGCGATTACGACAGCAATGGGTTCTCCGGCATAGACAACTTCGTGCCTCGCCAAGATCGGCCGGTCGCGTTGCTGCCTGTAGGTGCGATCTGGAAGCGCGACAGAAAGCCGATCCGTTGTGACGCGACTGGCGATGTCATCCGCGGTCAAGACTGCGCGCACACCCGATACCGAGAGGGCCGCATCTTTGCCGATGGAAAGAATCTTTGCGTGCGCGAGCGAGCTCCGTACAAACGCGGCGTGCAATCCCCCTTCGATCTTGATGTCATCGACGAACCGGGCCCGTCCACTTATCAAATCGCGGTCTTCGAGGCGCCGAATCCGCCTGCCGATAATTTTCGTTGTCACACCGCACTCCGGCCTATCGTCTCCGCAGACACTTTGTTCTTCGGCCCGAAAAGCCGCTACCACTGGATTCGCTGGGCAGTTTCCCAGATTTGGGTGATCGGGCGGCTTGGGTATGGAACAAACTGTCCTGGATAATCGGCCGCGGCGACATGGGGTGAAGAAGGTCAGCCGAGCAGCGGTAGCACACCAGGCATCACGATAAAGTTCGGCAGGCGCTTCACACGATCAAGCCAGCGCCAGATCGCTGGCTTGGTGTCCAACGTGATCTCAGCCTCTGGGGCGAGGGCGGAAGGTGGAAACAAGGCCAGATCGGCGATCGTCGGGTGATCGGAGGCGATCCAACGCCGCCCCTCGATTTCCCCTTTGGCAAGGTGATCCTCGAGGATCATCAAAGCTGCTTCACCCGCCGCCGCGAGCGCGGAAGTATCCTCGTCGCGGTCGACGAAGTTCAGCATGTGCGCGTCGGATACCGGCCGAAGCTCGCGCTCGGCGAAGTCGAGCCACATCAGGACCGAAGCCGCCTGCCGGGCGTCGGCAGGATACCATCGCCGTTCCGGATCACATGTTTGAGCCAGATAGCTGAGGATCGGCAGCGAGCCACGGAGCACCAGATCGCCATCGGTCAAGACCGGCAACGATCCGACAGGATTGAGCGCAAGGAAATCCGGCTGGCGATGCTCCCCGCCCGGATGAAAGTTGACCTTCACTGTCGTGAATTCAACTTTGAGCATGCTCAGCAGCAAGCGGACCTTATAGCAGTCGCTGCAGATGATGTAGTCGTAGAACGTGATCATGCTGATTTGGCAAACTCGCGATCGACCCCGAATTGCAGACCGGATTTATCCAGCCATCTGCGATATGCGATCGACAGGGCGTCGGAGTGGGTGGGAATTTCGCGCCGCGGCATCAGCGGCAGCTTTTTGGGCAATTGGTGGATCAGCACGGAGCGGTCCTGGGCGAAGACTTCGTGAAAGAAGTGCAGCATTTCAGCGTCGCTGTTCTTCCAGTTCCACATCAGTCCAAATGAATGAACGATACAGTCTGTTTCGTCGCGCGGCTGGATGAACAGACCAATAATGTCGTTATCTGTCGGGCGCGAGGGGCTTGTCTTGTAGATGAGCGCGATGAAGGGGCGTGGTACCCGATACTGATAGGCGATCTCGGCGCCTTCATCGGACGCCGACGACGCCTTGGGCTGGAAAAACCTGCATTCCGTCGCCCAGAGCTCACCGTTCTCGCGGACGTCGACGGCGTAAGGCGGCACCTCGGTGACGTTCAAGCCGCCCAGTGTGCCGGTGTGCACGAAGGAGAAATGCGACAGGTCAAAGAAGTTTTCGATGATGCGGGGGCCCGATGTGGCGACCCCGATCCGGCCGCGCTGAATATAGCGACGGCCGGAGTCGCCGATTTCGGGAATATCGATGATGTCCTGGGTCGGCCGACCGAGGCAGACCCAGACGAAGTCATAGCGAACCGCGATATGTTCGACCTCGCGAACGGGTTGCCCGGCTTCGATCTCGGCGCAGTTCGGGCTGCCGTCGGCGCCGGTTCTCAGACTTATGTCCTGGCCGAGCAAACGCGTCCTGTGGGTTTGCCCCGCCGCCAGGTTGGAGAGCGCCGCGACGACATACCAGTTATTGAGCGCGACTGGGTCGGTTGTTTTCGCCATGATCGAGACCTTTCGACATAACAGATATCGCCGCTGGCTGCCTCAAATCAGCGAGCACATCGCGCAGCTCAGGCAGAAGGACACTTTGGGCCAATACCGGCATTCGGTCTCGCAGGCGCGACAGCGCTCTGTTCAAGGCCAAACGCGCCGCCTGTGCCCCTTCGCCGAGCAGCGCCAGATGAACGACCGCGGTGTTCTCGCCGGTCGGCTGAATGAGCCCGGCGTAGCTCAATGGTTCGCCCGCGATATCAAGTTTGCAAACGATGATAGGTGGCAATCCGAGTTGCGCCCGGCAGATCGCAGACCCGCTTTCGCCGGCATGCGTGACAGCCAGCATATCGCCCTCAAGCTGGCACGCGGGGGCGGCTGGTGTTTGCCCGGCAGTAGCTGTGAGCGGATGGGCCAATAGGATCAGCGCGACCGTTTCGGCGTCAGCGCAGACATGCATGCTGCGAATCGGCGACAGCGCCGAACCTGCTACGAGCCCGCATTCGGGCTGTGCCGACGCAGGCTCGCCCAAGCACGCCCAAACATAGTTGGAGGCTTCAATGGCTGGATAGACTCGAGCCCGGGCCGCGCGCGACGGTGTCGTAGCAGGGTGCGCCGGGATCCGTCGGCAATTTCCGTCACTCCCGAATTCCCATCCATGATAGGGGCAGACCAGCATCTCGCCGAGCGTCGAGCCGAGCGACAGGCTCATGCTGCGATGCGGGCAACGGTCGTTCCAGACGCCAAGACGGCCCTCCCGCGACCGCCATACGACCACCCGCTCGCCGTGCAGCATTGCCGGCATGACGGCGCCGGTTTGCAAGTCTCTCGATGCGACAATGGGGTACCAGGACCAAAGATTGACGGCGCTGATGCTCATTGATCGCAGACATTCCGTTCCGCAAAGCGCCGGGCGAAACGCTTCGCAACACAGCAATAACCACAAGGCAACTTACCTGTGGGGTTCCTACAGTTATATTCAACGGTATATGGCGAGGACAAGCAAGCGAATTGCCGTCTGCTGATCCTTGGGCCTGACGGCCGGCGGCGCGGCGGTTCTCGAACTCAATGTCGATCCAACCCCGCAGCATTTCGTTCTTCCCGCTGCATGCCGTCAAATAAGGCAAACATTGCTCACTCTCGCTGCAGCGCGCGGGCGGACGGCAAATTAAGCGCTCCATCCGGTGGCGCTACACACGGGCCTTCCCGCTCTCGGTCACCGGCCGCGAAAATCACAAGATATTAGCGCTTCTAATTGGCGACCCAAGAAATTCCCGCTTGTTGCCATGAGCCGCGCGAGATAGCTGCAGCAGAGAGGCTGTCGCGGCCGATCTGATAGGGTCGACGCCAGCGGTCAACGGGAAAGTACCGATGAGCGCAGAAAACCGTTCAATGATTCTCACCGCAGCTTTGATGCACGGATTGGGATTGCATCTTGGAGCCTGGATGGCGCGTGATGGTGCCGCGTCGGATTATGTGTCTGGGGATTTCTACAAGGAGCTGGCGCTCACCGCGGAAGCGGGAAAACTCCACGCGATATTTCTTGCCGAGCAAATCACGAATCAGGAGAACGGAGTCGAGCGGCCATGCGGGACGCTCGACACTGCCACAACGCTCGCGCTGATGGCTGGCGTAACCACCAAGCTTGGGCTGATCGGCACCGCATCTACAACCTATAACGAGCCTTACGAGCTGGCGCGTCGTTTTGCGACGCTCGATCATCTCAGCAACGGCAGGGCAGGGTGGAACTCAATTGCCACCCAGAACCCCACCGTCGCCGAGCAATTCAGCCGTTTCGAACATCCTAACCATGAGGATCGTTACGCGAGGGCCGATGAGTTCATCGAAGTCGTCATCCGTCTCTGGGATAGCTGGGAGCAAGGAGCTCTCGTCGGCGACAAGACGAAGGGCCTGTTTGGGCGTGCTGATCTTGTCCACGATATCAACTATCGAGGGCGGTACTTCCAGGTGCGCGGACCACTGCCTTTCCCGCGCACGCCACAGGGCCGTCCTGTTATCTTCCAGGCCGGCTCATCGCCGTTGGGGCGCGACCAAGCGGCCAGATTCGCCGATTGCGTATTTACCGCCCAACATCTACTTGAAGATGCCATTGAATTTCGCAGCGACATGCGTAGACGTGCGGTTGCGTATGGCCGCAACCCGGATCAGATAAAAATACTTCCCGGCATGTCGGTAATCCTCGGCGATACCGAGGAGGCTGCCTGGACGCGCAAGAAACGGCTCGAAGAGGTGCTAGGCTTCGGACCTAACCTCGCCAAACTCGCCCGCCGCGTTGGCATTCCGCTGGAAGCGCTCAGCGACCTTGATAAGCCGTTTCCGGTTCAACACGTTGTGCCGGAACACGCGTTTAAAGGTTCAATCGGATTCAGGCGCAGTATTCTCAACCTCGCCGTGAAGGAAAATCTGACCGTGCGGGAATTGAGCTTGCGTTATGGCGGCGGACATCAGGAAGTTGTTGGCACGCCCGAGCAGGTAGCGGATATCATGCAGGCCCGGTGGGACGCAGGTGGCGCTGACGGATTCACGCTGATGATCGACATGCTGCCATCGGGTCTCCATGATGCGGTTACGCTTTTGGTGCCTGAACTGCAACGCCGTGGTCTCTTCCATCTGGATTATCAACACGCCAACCTGCGGGAAGCTCTCGGTCTCAATCCGCCTGAATCGCTGGTCCGGAAAACCGTGGAGCGTACAGTGCGGACCGCGGCCGGCTGATTCTCTTGCAGGCTTAAGGCCGCAGGCGCTAACGTCAGGCCTCCTCTGGCCGCACCTCGGCCAACATTTCGAGGAGTTGGCGGATCAACGGATTGCCACGGCTTTCAGGGAGAACGACCGCGTCAATCCGGCGCGTAAACGCCGGCTCATGGAGTGGACGGATTACTATATCCGGCCGTTGTGCAATAATGGACATCAGGGGCGCCACCGCAAGTCCCACACCTGCAGCAACAAAACCTTGTAGCGACTGATAATCATCGGCCCTGAATACGACATTGGGTTCGAAGCCAGCCGCGCGGCACATGACCCCAAAAGCATCATGGTAGGGAGGTTGATGGCTGCGCACCACCCAAGGCTCGTCAGCAAGATCTAATAGCCGTACCGGCCCCTGCTCGCTGGCCAGAGAATGGGCTTGAGGAAGAAGCAAACAGAGCGGCTCGTCGAGCAAATGCTGGCGATGCAAGCTTCCGATTGATCGGGTCAGAAAGTCGTAGTCCCACGTCAGTCCTACGTCGATCACACCCTCCTTTAGTTCATTTTCGAGATTCTCCGGCTGTGATGCATGCAAGACGAGGCGCGTCTCACTGAATTGCTGGCGGAAGCGCTTTACGACAACGGGGACCAGGCTGGCGCCGGCTGTTGAGAATACGCCGAGCCGCACTATCGTCGGAGACGACACAAGACGTCTGATTTCTTGCTCAAGGCTTGCCATGTCCCGCAGGACGCCGTGCGCCCGATCGGCGAGAATGGCTCCAACCTCCGTCAGGTGGATACCGCGAGCGACCCGTTCCACCAGCGCCACGCCGATCTCGCGTTCAAGTAACGCAACCTGTTGGGAAACCGCCGATTGAGTGAGAAAAAGTTTGGCACCAGCAGCGGTGAATGAGCCCTCCGCCGCGACGGCACAGAAGATTCTCAGACGTCGCGCATCAAGCATGGAACCGCCAACTGATAGTGGTTCGAGATAGTGGCATTTCCGGAAGCGGGTTTGCTACTGATGGCCGTTGGGGGCATGAGAAAGAGAGCGCCTTAGCTGGTTATAGAACGCCGGAGACGCTAAGGAGACGCAGCGAGCCTCTGATTTTCCTCGCTCATAAAGGTGTCTGCCATCAAGGTCCGCAGCCATTGATTGGCCGGGTCACGATGATACCGCGCCGACCAGAACAGATCGATTGGAATCTCGGGAAGGCCGAATGGCACCGGCGTCGAAGCCAGCTGGAACGGGCCCGAGCAACGGTTTACCAGCCGCTTTGGCACGGTCGTGATCAAGTTTGTTTCGTGCAGGAGATAGCCGACAGCGGCGAAATGAGGGATACGAAGCTTGACATTGCGCACTATGCCGCGACGCTCAACCTCATCGTCGACAACGCTATGTCCTGTTCCCGCTGAAATGACCACCAGGTGTCCGGCTGATGCGAACTCGTCGAGCGTAATCGACGGTTTATCGAGAGGATGTCCCCGCCGAAGCAGGCAAACATATTCACTGACAGTGAGTTGGCGTTTAAAGAAATTCGTCTGCAAGTCGGGCAACAATCCGACTGCCAGGTCGACGGTGCCGCTTTCAAGCTCTTCTTTTAGATTTATGGCGGTGTTGCGAACCGTGTTGATGGTCACCGACGGCGCCAGGCGTTCCGTCGCCTCGATCAGTCCGGGCAGAAAGTCAATTTCGCCGATATCGGTCATTGCGATCGTAAAGCGGCGATGGCTTGTGGCGGGATCGAAGGTCGCCTTGGTATCGAGCGCAGTCCGAACCTGTTCAAGGGCCTCGCTAATAGGGTCGGCGATATGCACCGCATAGGCAGTCGGCTCCATCCCGTGAGTGGTCCGAATGAACAGTTCGTCGTCCAGCAGCGTGCGCAGCCGGTTCAGAGCATTGCTGACACCCGGCTGGGACATACCGAGGTTTTCCGCCGCCCGCAGCACGCGGCGCTCGCGGAAAAGTTCCCTGAACACCAGCAGCAGGTTTAGGTCAATTTCCCGCAATTCCATTTCCGAGCCGCACGCCTCGAGTAAAGCGCCCACAAACAATGCGTTATATACGACTGAATATAGCCATTGAAGCCTTGGGCTGAGCGTTCTTTTTAACGGGCTCTTCAGCCGGACGCGTCGCGTCACATTCAGCCTGGCAATAACTAACATTCATGGGATTGGGTGGATTTGCGCGCCAGGCCGGCCAATCATCGCGTTTAAGAGTTAAAGGGAGAGGTACTGGAGGCGCTTAACGATGCTCAATCATGACGATAGTTCTGCGATTCCGCAGTGGACACATGATGGCTCCAGCCGAATTCCGTTTTGGGTTTACACCAACCCGACCGTGTACGAGCGCGAACTGGAGCGGGTGTTCTACTCAAAGCATTGGAATTATGTCGGACTCGAAGCCGAGATTCCGAACCACGGGGACTTCAAGCGGACCAAACTGGGCGAACGCTCCATTATCCTGGCGCGCGACGCGGATGGTGCGGTCAATGCCGTCGAGAATATCTGCGCCCATCGCGGTGCCCAGTTTTGTCGCGAGCGATTCGGCAACAATAAGGAATTTCTGTGCCCCTATCACCAATGGACTTATGATCTAAAGGGCAACCTGCTGGGCGTCCCGTTCCGCCGCGGTCTCAAGAAGGGTGGCGAAGTCCGCGGCGGCATGCCTGCGGATTTCAGCATCGCCGATCACCCTTTGACGAAGCTAAAGGTCGCGGTCCGCAACGGCGTGATTTTCGCGTCGTTCGACCACGATGTTGAACCTCTCGAAGATTATGTCGGTCCGGAAATTCTTCCTTATTTCGACAGGACTTTTGACGGCCGCAGGCTGAAGGTCATTGGCTATTCCCGGCAGCGCATCTCGAGCAACTGGAAATTGATGCAGGAGAACATCAAGGATCCTTACCATGTAGGGCTTCTGCATACGTGGTTCGTGATGTTCGGCCTGATCCGCGGCGACCAGAAATCACACCTGGTGATGGACGCACATGGACGGCACGGTGTCATGGCCTCGACGCGCGAGGCCGTCGACGGTGGAGAAGCCACCAAGGGCTTGAACAGTTTCAAGCAGGACATGAAACTCAACGATACTCGCATTATCGATATCAAGCCGGAACCATGGTGGAACGGTCCGACCGTCGTCATGTTGACGCTGTTTCCAAACCTCATCGTCCAACAGCAATCGAACAGCATGTCGACCCGGCAGATTATGCCGCGCGGTACGGGCGCGTTTGACTTTGTCTGGACCCATTTTGGTTTTGAGAATGACGATCAGGACATGGCGTTGCGCCGTCTTCGCCAGGCCAACATGTTTGGCCCGGCGGGCTACGTTTCAGCCGACGACGGCGAGGTGCTGGAATTCTGCCAGGATTCGTACGAGCAGGATACCAATCACATCGCGATCGCCGAACAGGGCGGTAAGGATTGGGGACCTTCCAATCACGTCATTACAGAGAACGTGCTGCGGGGCATGTACGCCTATTGGCGCAAGGTCATGGAGATATGACCGATGCTGGCGCCCAATAGCGATTATCTCGCCCTTCAAAATCTCTACAGCGACTACGCGACATGTCTCGATGATGGTCACCTCGAGGAGTGGCCGGAGTTTTTTCTCGATGAGTGCGAATACCGCATTCAGCCGCGCGAGAACTACGAACGGTCACTGCCGCTTTCGATCATGTGGCTCGAGAGCAAAGGCATGCTCAAGGATCGTGTCTACGGGGTGAGAAACACACTTTACCATGACCCTTACTACCAGCGTCATGTGGTGTCCGCACCACGAGTGACCAGGATCGCCGGCGGCGAAATACGCTCGGAGGCCAACTATCTCGTGTTACGCATAAAGCGGGATGAGCTCCCGGAGATTCTCAACGTTGGCCGCTATATCGATACGGTTCGCGAGACGCCGGACGGCCTGAAGTTCAAGGCGCGGCTCTGTATCTTCGACAGCGAATTGATCCAGAATTCGATCATCTATCCGATCTAGTGCGCGACAGTTTTGCTCCAACAGTCATCGGTGGAGAATGGTCAAGATGCGCAATGACCGGGTCGCAGCGTTGCCGCAACCCGTTCCGCAGTAGTTTTCGAAGGGAAAGGCCTGCAAGCATTTATGCGTGGCGACTTGGACATCGCCGGCGCCGGCATGGGCGGTCTTGCCGCGGCTGCTGGACGTAACCCGTCAGAGCGGAGTTCTCACGAATGATGGAGTTCTCAAGAATGATAGAGCCGCGCGACGGCGGACTAACGCCGCCGTTCTTTAAGAGGAAGCGCCGATGAAGGGATGGATATTCCGATTTGACCGCAGCGTATCAAGGACGCACGTCTAGAAGTGTGCCAGCAGCGCAGAGTGCCGCAATGCTTAAGAATGTTTTTGACCACCCTGACACAAAAGATATTCCGCAAGTTCTCGATCGGTTGCTGATCGATGGGGAGTGGTGTGAGTCCGCAAGCGGTAAGCGCTTCGCGACGTTAAACCCCGCGACCGAACAAGTGATAGCCGAGGTCGTCGAAGCTGGCGCGCCTGAGATTGATGCGGCTGTCGCCGCGGCACGAAAAGCGTTGCGGCGAGGCCCCTGGGCGATAATGACGGGAGCAGACCGGGGCCGTATCCTGCGCAAGCTCGCGGACTTGATGCGCGACCGCTTCGAGGAACTGGTGCGGCTTGAAAGCATCGATGCGGGTAAGCCGTTGGCGGCAACACGTCGCATGGATCTGCCGGCTGCAATCGACTGCCTCGAATATTACGCCGGATGGGCAGATAAGATTGCCGGCGAAGTTATTCCGACACGACACGATGCGCTCACCTACGTCCACCGTGTGCCCGTAGGGGTGGTCGCCGCCGTCGTGCCCTGGAATTTTCCGCTCATGAACGCGGTTTGGAAAATCGCGCCGGCGCTTGCCTGCGGCTGTACGATTGTGCTGAAGCCCGCAGAACTGACACCCCTATCGGCGCTCTGGCTTGGGCAAGCTGCGCTCGAGGTCGGATTGCCGTCAGGAGTGTTGAACGTTGTGCCTGGCTTCGGCGCCACGGCCGGCTCGGCACTCGTATCGCATCCCGGCGTGGACAAAATCGCGTTTACGGGTTCTCCGCAAACAGGCCAGTTCATCATGCGGGCGGCCGCGGATAACGTCACGCGGATCGGGCTCGAACTGGGCGGAAAATCGCCCAGTGTCGTTTTTGCAGATGCGGATATCGAGACCGCCGTCCGGCAGACGGCATCGGGTGCGTTTTTCAACGCCGGCCAGGTGTGCTCTGCGGCTACGCGGATCATTGTCGAGGACCCGGTGCACGACCGTTTTGTCGAAGCGCTCGCCAAGCGGGCGAACGCGTTGCGCCTTGGCAATCCCCTCGATACCGGCACCACGATGGGGCCGGTGATTTCGGAGCGCCAGATGGAGCGCGTCCTCGGTTATGTGGAGGCCGGACGAAAGGATGGCGCGGAGACGGTCTGTGGTGGAGCACGCGCGGGAAACGCGGGTTATTTCGTGGAGCCGACGATATTCGCCGGTGTTGCCGCCGACATGCGGATTGCCAAAGAGGAGATCTTCGGCCCGGTCATTGCCATCCAGCGCTTTACCGACGAGGAGGAAGCGGTCGATCTTGCCAACGGGACTGACTATAGCCTTGCGGCCGCGGTGTGGACCGACGACATCAACCGCGGGCATCGCATGTCAAAGCTCATCGATGCCGGAACGGTTTGGGTGAATACCTACGGCCCTACCGACACCCGGCTGCCGTGGGGAGGCATGGGCGGCCAATCCGGGATCGGCCGCGACCTCGGCCGCACAGCGATCGAGAACTATACCGAACAGAAGGTCGTTTGGTTACAGACGCGTCCGTGAGAGGCTAGCGATATCTCTTGGCAGAGCTTCTCATACTGACACGCCAAGGTCACCATTGCCGTTTTTCTGCGGTCGCAATTTAGTATTGGCCCCTTTCCGATTCAGGTGGTCCCTTTTAGCTTGGAAGCCATGGTTATCTTATCTGCGGTCTATTTTCCGCAGCCTTTGCTCTTCCCGCAGCCGCTTTCGTTCGGCGATCTGCTCGTCGCAGCCCTGTGGAACGGTGCACATGTAATCCTCGACCCTTTCACGCTCCAAAGTGTGTCGCTGATCCCTGACGCCATCGCAGGCGAAAGCCCCTTTAAGCTCTTGGGCTGCTTGACGTAGTCTTACCAGACTGTGTAGAGCGCGACCGTGTGCGCGTGGTTCTCGAATTTCTTTGAGAACGCATTGGTCAGGCGCGTAAAGCGGCGCATCTGCCGCGCCGCTCGCCATGCCGAAGAATGCGAGCGCCGGCCGGTTCTAATCCGGGATCAACGTGCTGATCCTCCGGGGTTCGGTCATCGAGCACGGCGCGCCAGTTTTCCCCGAAATACAGGTTTCACCCCGGCGACTTTTGATGCCATAAGCGGTGCACCCAGTCTGCGTTCGGCTGGGGATTGACGAAGGACCAAGCGGCGCTGCGCCATGGACGTTGAAGCGACGAGCCTTCCCGGCGTGCTGCTCTTGAAGCCGCGATACTTCCACGATGCGCGCGGCTATTTCGTCGAGACCTATAATGCCCGGTCGGTGGGGCAAGCCGGGCTCACCGCCACGTTCGTGCAGGACAATCAGGCGCTGTCGCGCAAGCGCGGTACGGTGCGGGCACTGCACTTTCAGGTGCCGCCGAAGGCGCAGGCCAAGCTTGTCCGCGTGCTGCGCGGCAGTATTTACGATGTGGCCGTCGACCTGCGCGCCGGCTCGCCGACTTACGGCAGGTGGGTGGCGGCGAATTTGACCGCGCAAGGCGGCGAACAAATATTTGTTCCGCGCGGCTTTGCCCACGGCTACTGCACGATCGAGGACGATACCGAAGTCGCCTATAAGGTCGACGATTACTACGCGCCGGAATGCGAGCAGGGGCTTATCTGGGACGATCCGTTGCTCGGCGTCGGCTGGCCGGTTTCGCCCGCCGATGCGATACTTTCCGATAAGGACCGCAAACTGCCGCGCTTTGCTGACTTCGCGTCCCCGTTTCGCTATGATGGCGGCCGATGACGAAGCGATTTCTCATCACCGGGGGCGCGGGCTTCATTGGCTCGGCTGTCGTCCGCTATCTCG
Organism: Xanthobacteraceae bacterium; assembly: GCA_030044555.1. Taxonomy (GTDB): domain Bacteria; phylum Pseudomonadota; class Alphaproteobacteria; order Rhizobiales; family Xanthobacteraceae; genus BOG-931. The sequence continues at coordinate 13,815 of JASHVN010000035.1, forward strand.
TCCGCGAGACCGATTATCGCGTCTGTGTGGTCGATAAACTCACCTACGCGGGCAATTTGGCGTCATTGGCGCCGATCGCGAATAATCCGCGCTATTCCTTCATACGCGCCGATATCGCCGATGCTGCGCGCATGAAGGACGTGTTTTCCAGCTTCCAGCCGGACGCTGTGATGCATCTTGCCGCCGAAAGCCACGTCGATCGCTCCATCGATGGCCCCGCGGCGTTTATCGAGACCAATATCATCGGCACCTACACGTTGCTGGAAACGGCGCTCGCGTATTGGCGCAAGCTCTCGAACGGAGCGCAAAGCGCTTTTCGCTTTCACCATATTTCCACCGATGAGGTTTTTGGTTCGCTCGACGCTGATGGCTGTTTCACAGAAACAACGGCCTACGCGCCGCGCTCGCCCTATTCGGCATCGAAGGCGGCATCGGACCACCTCGTGCGCGCCTGGCATCATACTTACGGCCTGCCTGTGCTGATCACCAATTGCTCCAACAATTATGGCCCCTACCACTTTCCTGAAAAACTGATCCCGTTGACCATCATCAACGGCCTCGAAGGCAAGAAGCTTCCGGTCTACGGCGAGGGCGGCAACATCCGCGACTGGCTTTATGTCGAGGACCATGCGCGCGCGCTGCTCTGCGTGCTCAATGGCGGGCGGCCCGGCGAGACTTATTGTATCGGAGGACGCAGCGAGCGGGCCAATCTCGACGTCGTACGAGCAATCTGCGCCCTGCTCGATGAACTCGCTCCCAGCCAGGCGATAGGAAGCCGGGACTCTCTCATCGCCTTCGTCGCCGATCGTCCCGGTCACGATCTGCGCTACGCGATCGATCCGGCGCGCATTTGCAGCGAGCTCGGCTGGCAGCCGCAGGAGAGCTTCGAAAGCGGACTGCGCAAGACGGTGGAATGGTATCTGAGCAATCGCTCCTGGTGGCAGGCGATCCGCGATAATGTTTACGCCGGCGAACGTTTGGGGGTGCCGGCGTGATCGTCGTGTTCGGCGGCGATGGTCAGCTCGGCCGGGAATTAAGCCGCGCCGCGGCATCGCGCGCGATCGCGCTGCACGCTTTGCCGCATGCGGAAGCCGATATCGTCGAGAGCGCCGCGGTCGCTGCGGCGCTGACGCGCTGGAAGCCGACCGTCGTGGTGAACGCCGCCGCCTACACAAAGGTTGATCTCGCTGAGAGCAACGCCGAAGAGGCGCGCAAAGGCAACGAAATCGGCCCTGCGATACTGGCGGAAGCCTGTGCGGCCGCCGACGTGCCGCTTGTTCATGTCTCGACGGATTATGTGTTCGATGGCCGCAAAGAGGGCGCCTATTGCGAGAGCGATCCGGTCCGTCCGATCAGCGTCTACGGCCGCACCAAGGCGGCGGGCGAGGAGGCGGTACGCCGCATCCTCAAGCGCCATGTTATCCTGCGCACCGCCTGGGTTTATAGCGATTTTGGCCACAATTTCCTCAAGACCGTTCTTCGCCTCGCGGCGACCCGCGACGAGCTGCGCATCGTGGCCGATCAGACGGGCAGTCCAACCTCCGCCGCCGAAATCGCCGAAGCCATTCTCAACGTCACGTCGGCATTTCTGCACGATCGAACGCTCGCCGGGACTTATCATTTCACCGCTGCCGGCTTCACCACTTGGCACGGATTTGCCAGCCGAATCGTCGAGATCGCGGCGCCGATCACCGGCCGTAATCCGCGCGTGATTCCGATCGGGACTGCCGACTATCCAACGGCGGCGGAGCGGCCGGCCAATTCCCGTCTTGACTGCCGCTTGTTTGTCGAAAAATTCGACTTCCGCCCGCGCCACTGGACGGTGGGCGTCGATGCGACGACGCGCCTGTTGGCGACCTCGCAAAAGGCCGACAGCCAAAAGGCCGAAAACCAAAAGGCGCAAAACCATGTCGCGTAAGGGCATCATCCTCGCCGGCGGCGCGGGCACGCGGCTGCATCCGTTGACCATGGTCACGTCGAAGCAGCTGTTGCCCGTCTACGACAAGCCGATGATCTATTATCCGCTGTCCGCGCTTATGCTGGCGGGAATCAGCGATATTTTGATCATCACCACGCCGCAGGATCAGGCGGCCTTCAAGCATTTGCTCGGCACGGGCAGGCAGTGGAATGTCAAATTCGACTATGCGGAACAGCCGGAGCCCAACGGCATCGCGCAGGCCTTTGTCATTGCCGCGGATTTTCTGCGCAGCGAGCCGTCTTGTCTGATCCTCGGCGACAATATCCTTTACGGCCATGGGCTGCCCGACGCTCTGCACCGGGCCGGCGCGCGCGACCGCGGCGCCACTATTTTTTCCTATTGGGTCGACGACCCACAGCGCTACGGCGTGATCGAGTTCAATCCTAATGACGAGGTGCTTTCGATCGAGGAGAAGCCGCAAAATCCCAAATCGAATTGGGCGGCAATCGGCGTGTATTTCTACGACGAAGAGGTGACTGATCTGGTCAAACAGCTCGCGCCATCGGCGCGCGGTGAGTTGGAAATCACCGACCTCAACGTCCTCTATATGCGCAAGCGCCAGCTCAAAGTCGAACGGCTGGGCCGCGGCTTTGCCTGGTTCGATGCCGGCACCCACGATTCGCTTCTCGAAGCCGGGGAGTTCGTCCGCGTGCTGCAGCACCGGCAGGGCCAGCTCGTCTGCGCCCCCGACGAAATCGCCTTCCATAACGGCTGGATCAGCGCCGCCGAACTGAAAGAACTCGCTGCCAAAGCCGGCAAGACCCAATATGCGCGGCGGCTCCTGGATAATTTGCGCTGAGCCGATGCGGAGCATGATCCCGAAAAGTGGATACCGGTTTTCGGGAAAGATCATGCTCCTATAGTCAGGCCGCAATCGCTTCCAGCCGCCGCCGCGTGACCGCGGGCCCGAGTCCGCCGATCACTACGAACACCACCACCATCGCGCCGGCGATGAAGCTGAATACGCCGAGCGTGCCGTAACGTCCGAGGAAGAAGGCGATGATGAAACCGGAAAAGATCGCGGAGAACCGGCTCCACGAATACACAAAGCCCACGGCCTGGGCGCGGATGCGGGTCGGATAAAGCTCCGCCTGGTAGGCGTGGAACGAGAACGACATCCAGTTATTACAGAGCGTGATCAACAGGCCGCAGATGATGACGCCCGCCGCACTCGACTGCCAGGCAAACAATAAGCCGAACACGGCAATGCCGATCGCCGCCCAGGCGATCTGCCATTTGCGCTCGAAATGGTCGGCGAAATACATACCAATCAGCGGGCCGACGGGGGCCGCCACGGCGATGATGAACGTATAGGCAAGCGTTTTGGTGACATCGACACCCTGCGAGATCAACAGCGTCGGCACCCAACTGGAGAAGCCGTAATAGCCGATGGTCTGGAACAGATTATAGATCACCAGCATGATGGTGCGGCCGCGATAGGCGGGGCTCCAGATCTCGCTCCACGCGCCTTTTTTCGTTTCGGATTCACCGGCGAGGGTTTCAGGCGGCGGCAGTTCTGCGCCGGTCTCAAGGCGGATTTTCTTCTCCAAGTCCGCGATGATGGCCTCCGCTTCGGCAGTACGGCCGTGTTGGGCGAGCCAGCGCGGCGATTCCGGCAGGTTGCGGCGAATCCACCAGATCACGAGCGCACCGATCGAACCGATGATGACGACCCAGCGCCAGCCATCGAGGCCAAGAATTTTCAGCGGCACCAATTGCCACGCCAGAAAGGCGACGATGGGCACGGCAGTGAACATGATGAACTGGTTGTAAGCGAAAGCCGGTCCGCGCTGCCCCTTGGGCACCAGCTCCGAAACGTAAGTGTCGACGTTCACCAGTTCGACGCCCAGCCCGATGCTGGCGATGAAGCGCCACAGATCGATGCTCTCCGGCGTGCTCTGGAAGGCCATGATGAATGCGCCGGCCGAGTACCAAAGCAGCGAAAAGGTGAGGATTGAGCGGCGTCCGAAATTGTCGGATAGCCAGCTGAAAGCAAGCGTGCCGATAAACAGCCCAGCAAACAAAGCCGCGACGAAACTGGCAAAGCCGTGCAGATCGAACAGGCCCCCCGTGGTCGGCTTAAATATGTCGGCGCGGAACAGGCCGAGGGCCACGTAGGCGGTGAAGAACAGGTCGTAGAACTCGAACCAGCCGCCGAGCGACAAGAGCGTGATGAGTTTGCGCGTGTGACGCGACGCCGGCAATCGATCGAGACGCGCCGCAACCGTAACCGCCGTATCGGCCATTTCGCTCCCCTCAAATTTTTATTTATTATAAGCGAGCCTGTACGCAGGTCGAATCGTTTGGACGGGCCGTTGCCTCCGCATCGGGTAAGCTGAAGCCGTCGTAGAGCCAGGCGAGGCACTGGAAGGTATCGGCCTCGCGGCGTTCGCTCAACGTCTGCCAATAGACGTCTCGCGCAAGCCCGTCCGCGTGATAGACCTCCCAGAGGTGACGGGACTCAAGCGTCACCCGCGCGGTCCGCACCGAGCGGGCGCTTTCGTAGCGCCGAAAGGCTGCTTCGCAGTCTCCGTTCGAATCGGCGATGCAATCGGCAAGGCACACACCGTCTTCAATCGCCATGCAGGCGCCCTGCGCCAGCGATTGTAAGGTGGGATGCGCGGCGTCGCCGAGCAGAACCACGCGCCCCTTGTGCCAGTGCCGGATGGGATCGCGGTCGCCGACCGCCTGACGCCGGTGCAGATCGAGCATTGCCAGCAGCGCCTTCATCGTCGGATGCGCGTCGCGGTAAGCGAGCTCAAGCTCGGTACGGTAGGCCGCTACATCGCCGCGCTCGGACTGCGCCGACCGGCGGAACACGGCAACGATGTTGAACAGCGCGCCGTGGCGCAGCGGATAATGCACGATGTGGAATCCCGGCCCTCCCCACAGCGCAACGATGTCGCGCTGCACGTCGGCGGTGACGTCAGCCATCGGTACGATGGTGCGAAAGGCCATGAATCCGTTAGGCAGCGGG
>JASHVN010000036.1 GCA_030044555.1 Xanthobacteraceae bacterium
CGGCAATCTCGGCAGCATCGGCATCCAGATCGCCAAGAACGTCGTCGGAGCGACTGTCATCGCGGCGGCCGGCTCTGACGACCGCGTCAAGCTCGGCATCGCGCTCGGCGCCGATCACGGCATCAACTACAACACGCAGAATATTCGCGACGAGGTGCTCAAGATCACCGGCGGCAAGGGCGTCGACGTGCTCTATGACAATATCGCCAACCCGTCGGTGCTGCCGATCGCGTTTCGGTCAATCGGCATGGACGGCCGCCTAGTCACTGCCGGTGCCCATGCCGGGCCGAACGTATCGATCGATTTCTCCTATCTCTATCACAAGCGCATCACCATCAAGGGCCGGCCCGGCTACACGCCGGCGGATGTGCCGGACTGCCTCGCCGCAGCAGCGGAGGGAAAAGTCACGCCGCAGATCGATCGCGTGCTGCCGCTGTCCCAGGCCGCGAAAGCGCATCGGCTGATCGAGGAGAACGGCGGCCAGGGCAAGATCGTGCTCGACCCGACGCTGGGGTGATGGCGTTCAGGAATCATCGACCGGCTCGGTCGCGCGCACCGATGGCCGTGCAGAAAACGTGGCATGCCACGCCGCAAGCCGCGGATGCCCCTCCCGCCAATCCTCGTCGGCATAGCGGAAATCCAGATAGGACAGCGCGCAGCCGATCGCGACATGGCCGATGCTGAACTGCGCAGCCATGAGCGCCGTCGCCTCCTCTTCCAGGTTGTCGAGAACGGCACGTTTGCGCACGGCAGCGCTGACGAGATGCGCGTCCGACGGCTGCACCCGCATGCGCTCATCGCGCAACAGCACCAGGAGATCCAAAAATCCGTCGCCGAGGGCCTGCCGGCGCAGCGCCGCGAGCCGCGCCTTCGCATCGGCCGGAAACAGCTTCGGCGCGTCCTCGAGTTCGCCGAGCGAGTCGAAATACTCGCAGATGACCGGCGAGTCGTAGATCATTGTGCCATCGTCGAGCACCAGTGTCGGAATCTTCGATAATGGATTATCCCGCATCAGTTCGGCATGCGGCTTGGCCGTCGCGGCGATAGTGCGAACGCAGGTAATACGCGCGACGAGCCCGCGTTCATGGGCGACGATCATGACCTTGCGCACAAACGGAGAGCGTGGCGACCAATGCAATTTCATGCCGACCTCCGCTAAAGCTTGTGGCGCTCTCATCGTCGAGGCGCTAGCATTCTGCCTCAATCCTCGCGAGCGATCCACGCGCCCCCACAACAAATACAATCATCATCAACGGAAGCCTGAAATGGATTACGACCCGCGCAGCGAGCCGCATAATCTCGCCCACGATCCCACCACCTCGCTCGTGGTGCCGCGCCCGATCGGTTGGATCAGCAGTCTTAGTCCTGATGGCGTGGTCAACCTCGCGCCCTACAGCTATTTCAATCTGATTGCGAGCCAACCGCCCTTCGTCATGTTCTCCTCGAATACGCGCAAGCATACGCAGAACTATTCGCAAGCCGGGGGCGAGTTCGTCTTTAATCTTGCGACCTACGATCTGCGCACCGAAATGAACATCAGCGGCGGCGAGTATCCCGAGGGCGTGAGCGAACCGGACCTGGCCAAGCTTGCCATGGCGCCCTCGCGTTTCGTGAAGCCGCCGCGCGTGGCGCGGTCGCCGATTGCGCTCGAATGCCTCTATACGCAAACGGTGCCGCTCGTGAGCAGCACCGGCAAGAAACAGAAGTATGAGGTAGTCTTCGGTGAGGTGGTCAACGTACACATCGACGATGCGGTGATCGTGAACGGCATGATCGACATGTCGCGCATACGGCCGATTGCGCGGCTTGGCTACCGCGGCGATTATACGGTCGTCGATCATATTTTCGAGATGAAGCGCGTGTCGGTTTAGAGCAATCAAGGTCTAGTCGGCATACGCCGAGAGCAGCTCTACCGCATCCTGCAAACCTTTGGCGATCCGGCAGCCGCCCGCGGCGAGCGCGGCGAGCTTGGCGTCTGCGCCTTCACGCGCGCTGCCGATCAGCGCGCCGGAATGGCCCATCTGTTTTTGCTCGGGCGCGTGGCGGCCGACCACCATGGCGACGACCGGTTTGGCAAAATCGCGGGCCGCTTGCGCAAACGCGTATTCCTTGTCGCCGCCGATCTCGCCGCAGAACAACACCGCTGCGGTTGCATCGTCGTCGGCCAGCGCCTGCAAATATTCGTGCGGATTGCGGCCGATGACGCTGTCACCGCCGACATGGACGACAATGCGCTGGCCGATGCCGGCAAGCGTCAATTGCCGCGCCAGTGTCAGCGCCACGGTGCCGCTGCGCACGATCAGCGCCACGCGGCCCGCCTTGCAGAAACTCGGCGCGATGGAGCCAAGGAGCCCGCGCCCCGGCACGTAAAGCCCAAGCGTGTTGGGGCCGACGAGCCATGATCCGGCGGCGCGCGCGGCCGCGACAGCAGTAAGCGCATCGTGCACCGGCACATATTCGGCCGCCGCCATGATGGTGGGAATGCGCGCTTGCGCGCAGGCCGCAATCGCCTCGCGCACGCCTTCGGCCGGCGTGTAGATGAGCGCGATGTTCGGACGCTCCGGCAAATCCGCAAGCCGGTCGGAGAGCGGCAAACCGTCCATCGTCTCGCCGCCGCGGCCGAGCGCAACGCCGGCCAAAAGCGGCGTGCCGGCCTCGATCATGCCGGCGACCTGATTGCGCGCATAGCGCCCGGTCGGGCCGATCACCACCACCCGCCATGGCTCCGGGGCAAGAAACGGCAGGCGCGAGGCGCCGGACATGCGGTAAGCTCCGAAGAAAGCGCCGGCCGGCGCGGGGAAACGGCCCATTATGCGTCTTGCCGAATACGATGGAAAAGCCTTGTTGCGTCGCCATGGCGTCGCCGTGCCGCGCGGGGCGCTGCTGCACGCAGGCGAAGAGCCGCCGGCTGCCGCGGCGGGCTGGCCGGGATATTTTCTCAAAGCGCAAGTGCTCGAAGGCGGCCGCGGCAAAAGCGGACTGGTGCGCCGTTTGCAGGGCAGCACGCAATTGCGCGAAGCGCGGCGGCTCATTCTGGCCACGCTCGACGACGCCGACACGCCGCTCCTGCTCGAAGAGGCGGTGCCGATTGTGCGCGAGATTTTCCTCGCCGTCCGCATTGACGGCACGCGCCAGGGACTGGAGCTTTTGCTTGCGGCCGAAGGCGGCGAGAATGTCGAGCAATCGAAGAGATTGGCGCGAATTCCGCTCGATCCTGCTGTGCCGGCTTGTACGGAACACATCTTCCCGACCGCAGCGAAGCTCTTTCCGCGCGACATTGCCGCCCGTCTGGCGCGCTTCGCCGCACGGCTGCCCGAAATCGCCCGCCAGGAGGATCTGCAGCTTCTTGAAATCAATCCGCTGGCGCTGACGCATGATGGCCGCCCGGTCGCCTGCGACGCCAAAATCATCCGCGACGAGGCTGCGGACTTCCGCCATGACCCGGCAGAATTCGCGCTCAGCCGAGCGCTTGCCGAACGCGCGATGACCGCGCATGAGCGCGCGGCGCGCGATCTCGGCTTTCAGCTCGTGGAGACCAAGGGCGATGTGGTGCTGGTGACCTCCGGCGCCGGGCTTGCCATGATGATGATGGACCTCTTGGCCGATCATGGGCTGCGCGCCGCCAGTTTCATGGACAATCTGCAGGGGGCGCCGGACGAAACCATGAACGAGAGGCTGCAGATCGCACGCCTGCTCGCCGCGCGGCCCAACATCAAGGCGATCGTGTTCCAGACTGTGATCGCGTCACGCTCGCTCGCCGAGCGCATCGAGGCGCTCACGACGTGGGTTACCGCCGAGCCGCTGCCGAAGCCGCTCTTTGTCGGACTTGCCGCCGGCCACGCGGCTGCCCGCAAGATGAGTGCCGAAGCGGCCATCGAAAAGCTGCGCGCGCTCGGGGTTGCCGCCTTCACCGATCCGGTCGCGCTGGTGCGGGCGGCGGCAGCTACATGCGCCGGGAGCTAGGCGACAATCCTTGCATCTTTGCTCAGCTTGATGACAATTGCCACAGTCGAGCGAAGGGGATTTTCAGTCGCACATTTGCAGCAGATCGCAACCGTTCCTTGAAAGAATCCGCCAATGATCTTTTTTCTCACCAGCCATTCGCTTTGGCTTTCGACGATGGTCGTCGTCGTTCTTATGACGGTGCTGGCTTCGTTCGGTCCCGCCTTGGTGCGCCGCCGCGTGAGCCTCGAGAAATTGACCACGAACAACGAGATCGCCGGCTTCAAATTCGCTACCGTCGGCGTTCTGTACGCGGTGTTTCTTGCCTTCGCCATTATCGTCGTCTGGGAGAAATTCAGTGATGCGGAGGTCGTCGCTTCTCAGGAAGCCGCCGGCGCGGTCACCATTTATCGGCTGTCGCCCGGTCTCGGCGACCAGCCTGGGGCGGCCGTTCGCGATGCGCTGTCGAAATATCTCAACGCAGCAATTACGCGCGACTGGCCGGCGATGGAGCACCGCAGGACGAACGAGTATCGCGTAACCCGATTGGCGCTCGATGCTGTCTACAGGACATTGTGGTCCTTCCAGCCCTCGTCTCCCCGCGAGGTTGCGGTTTTACCCGAAATCCTGCGTCAACTTGACGTCATTACGGGGGCCCGCCGCGCGAGACTGATTGCCGCCGATGGTATCGTTCCGGATGTCATTTGGCCTGTCTTGTTCGGCGGCGGCATTCTGACCATCGTCTTTACGTTTTTCTTCGGCACGAAAAACTTGCTGGCGCAAACGGCCATGACCGCCCTGCTGTCGCTGCTCATATTCTCCGAACTATTGATTATCATCGCCGTCGATTATCCATTTAGCGGACCGATAAGGGTGGAACCGACCGCGCTCGTTCGCGTCCTTGCAGATTTCGGCCCCGCGCCTAGCGCTGCGGAAGCAAAGTAAGCGCAAGCACAACTAATCCGCGCAGGAAATTGTAATCGAGAGCTTGTCCGGGAGCCGCTGTCGCGGCAGTATAAATATCCAAGACAAGGCCTTATAGATATCCAAGACAAGGCCTTGGCCACAGGACACCGTTCGGGGATTTCTCTGCGAGCAGCTGTCACTCGGTCCTGCCGGGGACATGTGGGGCATGCGCATGAAGGCTATTCTGGTTCCCACAGAACATCACGCATCGATGGCTTCGGCGTTGGATACGGCGCTGTTGCTGGCGCGGAAATTCGATTCCTGCATCGAAGGGTTTCCGCTGCGTCCTGGAGTCGCGGATCTCGTCGCCATGGATCCCGACAGCGGACTGACCATGGTGGCGGTGAAGGAGAACGATGCGGAACTGGTGCGGCACACCGAAGAGGTGTTCCGCGTGTTCATGGATCAGCATCAGGTGCCGCAACGCTCGGGCGACGGCCCGACCACGCTGTCCTGGGCCTGGCACAGCGACACGCCGAGCGGCCACGATTACGTCGGCAGCTACGGCCGCGTGTTCGACATGATCGTCCTGGCACGGCCCGGGCCGGAATGGCAAAGCCCTTCCATGGTCACGCTGGAATCCGCCTTGTTCGAGAGCGGCCGCCCGGTGCTGATCGCGCCACCTGCGGCGCCACGCTCGCTCGCCACCAACGTTCTGATCGCCTGGAATTGCAGTACCGAGCAGGCCACCACGACGGCCTACGCCATGCCGCTGCTGCGCCTTGCCGAACGCGTCACCATCGCGACGGTCGAGGGCGCCACGGTGGCCGGGCCCAGCGGCGAGCAGATGGCTGCGACGCTGTGGATTAACGGAATCAAGGCCGAGCCGATTACGTTGAAACCCGGCAAGCGCAGCGCCGGCGAGACGCTGCTCAACAAGGCCGACGAGTTCGGCTGCGACCTCATTATAAAGGGCGCCTATACGCAAAGCCGGCTGCGGCAAATGATCTTCGGCGGCACCACGCGGCACATTCTCGCCAATGCCAGACTGCCCGTGCTGATGGCGCACTGAAGCCGGCAATTGAGCGCACTTTTCCATACCCTTTCGCCCTTCGCCTATGCGCTGCTTCGCGTCGCCGTTGGGCTGGCGCTGGTGCCGCACGGTTTGCGCAACACGTTTGGATTTTTCCCCAATACCGGCGTGCGCGCGCTCAATCTGAAAGCGCTCGCTGCGCAGCTCGATCACGGCGGCTATCGGCCGGGACGCTTCTGGGCGCCGGCGATTTCGGCAACCCAGCTGATCGGCGGTCCATTGCTGGCGCTCGGCCTGTTCACCCGCCCGGTCGCCGCATTGGTGCTGCTGTTCCTCCTCGTCGCCAATGTCGAGCGCTGGCGCGTCGGCAGATATTTTTGGAATCAACTGGGCCTCGAATATACGCTGATGTGGACCATCGCCACGTTGTACGTTCTCGTCAGCGGCGGCGGACTTTACTCGCTGGACCATATGATCGGTTGGGAGTGGTAGGAGAACCGGATGCCCTTCATCGACGCCAACGGCGTGAGCCTTCATTACGAGGTCAGAGGCGCGGGCGGGCCTTCGCTGGTGCTGCTGCACGAGCTCGGTGGCACGCTGCACTCATGGGACGCGGTGGCGCCGCGTCTCGCCGAAAGCTGTCGCTTGCTGCGCTACGACCAGCGCGGCTCCGGCCTTTCTGAAAAAGTGCGCCAGGAATTCACCAACGACGTGTTGGTTGATGATTTCGAGACGCTCGCCAAAGCCGTCCGCCTCGACCCGCCCTATCACTTCGTTACTGTCGCGGCAGCCGCGACACAGGCGTTGCGATTTCTCGAAAAACATCCCGACCAGGTCGGATCGCTGGTGCTGTGCAATCCGGCTCCCGGTGTCGATCCGAGCCGCGCGGCGGCGCTCGACGAGCGCGCAGCCTTTGCCATGCGCGAAGGCATGCGCGCCTCGCTGCCGACGACGCTCGCTATCTCCTATCCGGAGACGCTGGGCGCACGCGACGCCTACGAGGCGTATCGCGGCCGCTATCTTGCCAATGATCCGGTCGGCTTCGGCTTCGGTTTTCGCGCGCTGGCGCGCACTAACATGCTGCACATGCTGCCGCAAATTCGCTGTCCGACCATGGTCATCGCCGGCCGCCACGATACAGTGCGCCCGCATGCGGGCACCGCCGAGCTTGCCAGGAAGATTCCCGGCGCGCGGTTCGAGCTGATCGAGGCCGGGCACTTCATGCCCACGCAAGGGCCGGAGCCGCTCGTCGCGCTGCTGCAAGACTTTCTGCCGAAGTAGCTTTTTGCCGAAATAGAGCCACGCAACTGAAAGCACGGATCATGAAAATCAAAGCAAACGGCATCACTATTAATTATCAGATCGACGGTCCCGAAGGCGCGCCTTGGATCGTCTTCTCCAATTCGCTCGCCACCTCGATCGCGATGTGGGACGAGCAGGCTGCGGCGCTGAAAGACTCGTTCCGCGTGCTGCGCTACGACCAGCGCGGGCACGGCGGCACCGAGGTGCCGGCCGGACGCTACGCCTTCGACACGCTTCTTGCCGATGCGCTCGGGCTGATGGACGCTCTGGAAATCAAGAAAGCACATTTTGCCGGCCTGTCCATGGGCGGGGCCACCGCGCTTGGCCTTGCCGAGCGCCATCCCGACCGGTTCGACCGCATCGTCGTCTGCGATTCGCCGTGCCAGTCGAGCCCGCAAAGCGCGCAGCAATGGGAAGAACGGATTGCCATTGCCAAGGACAAAGGCATTGAAGTGCTGGTCGAACCGACAGTGAGCCGCTGGTTTCCGCCCGAAACGGTGGCCAAGAACCCGCCGCATCTCGACAAGATACGCACCATGTTCCGCACGACGCCGGTCAACGGCTTCATCGGCTGCGCGGCGGCGCTCGCCGACCACGATTACGCCTCCGCGGCCGCGAGCGTGAAGCACCCGGTGCTGTTTCTCGTCGGCGAAAAGGACGCTCCGGCGCCCGCCATGCGCAAGCTGAACGAAAAGCTTCCCGGCTCCCGTTACGTCGAGCTTCCGGGCGCCGGCCACATCTCCAACATGGACCGGCCGGCGGAATTCAACCACGCAGTGCGGGAGTTCTTAAACGCCGGCTAAAGCGCGATGATTTGAGGATGAATCATCATCGCGCTTTAGCTCTTTGTCTGCGCATGATCCCTCGGGTCAAGCCCGAGGACATGCTTTTCGGAAAACCGCTCTACACTTTTCCGGACCATGCACTAAGCCGGTGCGCGGGGCTAGACCGGCCGTAAGCCTCGCACTCACTCGCCGGTCCGGCAGCCCAATCAAACCTGTTCCACGCGGCCGGCGCCGAAGCCAACGACCGCTTGAATAAGCGCGATCGCCAAGAGACACAGCATTGGGGTAGTCCACCCCGTGCTCTGGTCGTGCAGCCAGCCGAAGGCGAGCGGTCCGCCGGCGGCGATCAAGTAAGCCGCCGCCTGCGACATCGTGGAGAGTGACGCGGCCTGCCGATGGTCGCTCGCGCGCATTCCGATGAGCGCAAACGCGAGAATGAAAGTGACGCCGAACGACGCACCGCAGACCAAAAGCCAAAGGCCAGCGAGCCCCGGCGCCGCCACAAGCCCGGCGATAGC
>JASHVN010000253.1 GCA_030044555.1 Xanthobacteraceae bacterium
TCGGGCGGCAGCACTGGAATTCCGGGCCTCGACTACCGCTTCGACGTGGTCGGATCGAGCATCAACAGTTTCATCGACGGCGATTACCGGGACCTGACCGACCTCGCCACGCAGTTCAATTATCACGTCAACAATAATTTCATGACCTTCGTGGCCATCGATTACAAAAAGGATTCCGGTCACGCCTACTGGGGCACCCCGCTGGTGCCAACCTCGTTTGCCGGCGGGAACGCGGTGAGCGGCGTCGTTTCGGGCACAGCGGTCAGCACGTTCTTCGGTAACAATCTCGGGCCGATGACGATCGACGGGCGCACGCTCACGACCAATTATAACGTCGCCGATAACGCCACGGGCGCCCAGGAGCTGTGGTTGCGCAGTGGCTTCGAGTGGACGCCGCTGACCAATGTGACCGTGAAAGATCAAATCTATTACTATCAAGCCAAACGCAATTGGCTGGACAGCGAAACCTACGCCTTCGACGACGGTAGCCAGCCCAGCTCTCTTGGAACCGATGTCATCGACCGAGACCGTTTCTTCGTGACGCACAATCAGCACGTGGTCGGCGACAATCTCGATTTCTTGTGGGACTCCCGGCTGTTCGGCATGGACAACCGGCTCGCGGCCCAACTCCAGGTGAGCGGAGACCGGATCACGTTCGTGCAAGAGGGCGATCCGGACGATTATCCTTACGACGATGTCAGCGTCATCGATCCGGTCCAGGGCGTTTACGGTCCGGAGTTTCCGGATACCTTTAACAAGCAGCTCGATGACGTCGCCGGCGCGTTGGAAGACCGTCTGAAGATCACGCCCCAGTTCGCACTGATCGGCGGCGTCCGCGTCGATGATTGGATGCTGAACAGCAACGCCGTCAATTACGACGGCTCAATCCCGTCCGGGGAGCCATTCAGCCAGACCTGGCAGCCGGTCTCCTATCGCGCCGCCTACACGTACGAGCCGATTCCCAATTTGACCCTCTACAGCATGTACGCCACGTCCTACGATCCGGCGGCGGCCGACGTCTTCTCCGTCGATGCCTCCACACCGCTGGCCTTGACGAGCGCGGCCATCTACGAGACCGGCGTCAAACAGCTGCTGTGGGACAATAAGGCGGAGTGGACTTTCGCCACCTACGACATCACCCGGCGCAATGTCTACGTGCAGACGGGCCCGACGACGTACGACCTTGCCGGCGAAATAGGCACTAAAGGCTACGAGCTTTCCGCCGCAGTGCGTCCGATCGAGGGCTGGAAGCTCTGGGGCAATGTTGCCTGGACACACGCCCGCTATGAAGATTTCGACAATGTCGTCGATCCGGTCAGCGGGACGGTCGAAGATTGGACCGGTAATACGCCGTCAAACGTCGCGCCGATCATTGTCAATGCCGGCGCATCCTATCGTTTCGACCATTGGCGCTGGCCGGTAGAGATCGGCGGCTCGGTGCGCCATGTCGGCAACCGCTATCTCTACGAGGATGACAATACGACGATGGACGCCTATACGACGGCCGACCTTTACGCGTTCGTCGACATTCCCGGCAAGGATTTGGCGATGATGGACGTCAACACCATGCGCGTCTCATTTCGCGTGCGCAACCTGACCAACGCCGTCTATGCGGCGTTCTCCGATCCGGGCTATCCCGACCAGGTTTATCTCGGCGATCCGCGCACCTACGAAGTTGCCGTCTCGGCCAAGTGGTGAGACGCCGGCAGCAAAGATGCGCGCGCTCATTCTGTTGCATCGCTGGCTCGGCGTCGTTTTGTGCCTGTTCTTTGCGATGTGGTTTGCGACCGGAATCGTCATGCACTTCGTCCCGTTTCCGGCGCTGAGCGAGGCAGAGCGCTTTGCCGGCTTGCCGCCCATCGACCTCGCGCGGGTCGCAGAAGGTCCGGCGGCAGCCGTTGCCGCGAGCGGCATCGCCGGCGTCAGGCGGGTGCGTTTGGTGCAGCGGAGCGACGGGCCGCTTTATATTGTTTCCGGTTCATCGGCGCTGAAAGCATTGCGTGCCACCGATCTTGGCGACGGCGCTGTGCATTCTGAACAAATGGCTCTGGCGATCGCCAAGGAATACGCGCGGCGCCGGGGGCTGACCGATACGAAAGCGGCTATCGCCGGTCGGACGCGTTACGATCAATGGACCGTTGCGGGGCGCTTCGATCCGCATCGTCCGCTGTACCGCGTTGCTCTCAACGACGACGCCGGCCATGAGCTTTATGTGTCGTCGGTGACGGGTGAGATCGTCTTGGAAACGACGCGCCGCCAGCGCGTCTGGAATTACGTCGGCAGCGTCGCGCACTGGATCTATCCGACTGTGCTGCGCCGGCATGCGGCGGTCTGGACTGTCACGGTGTGGGTGCTCTCGCTCGCGGCACTGATTGGCGCGGCCGCCGGCGCGCTCATCGGTCTGTTGCGCATCGGCGCGGTCGAAAAAGTGCGCATCCTGGCGCCATATCGCGACTGGCAAGCCTGGCATCATTGTGTTGGCCTGGTCTGCATGACCTTTGTCTTCACTTACATATTCAGCGGCTGGCTATCGATGGATTCCGGGCTGTTGTTCTCCACCGGGCGGCCGACCACCCGGGAAACAGGCATTGTCGCCGGTGCGCCCGATTGGACCACATTGCCGGCGGATCAACTGGGGCAGCTTGGCCGAACCAGCGAAGTCGAATGGTTCGCCTTTGACGGAAGGATTTACCGGCGCGTACGAACCGGCTTGAGCAGTCAGCAGCTTGCGCTTGCGGTGCCACGGCAGGACGAGTCCACATCGCAACGGCCTTATTTGCGGCCGGCAGAATTGAACGCGCTTGCTCCTCACCTCGCATCGGCGTGCAGCGCCGCTGCCGTCATCAAGCCAAACGACGATTATGGCATCGCGTCGAGCATGCCGGGTGCGCCGGTCTTTCGCGTGCCGTGTGGTGCCGTCTGGTTCGACGTCGACGGAGCGAGCGGAGTGCTGCTGGAAAAGCTCGATCCATCGGTCCGGGTCTATCGCTGGCTCTATGAGGGCCTGCACACGCTCGACTTTCCTATGCTGTTCGGGCATCCACGGGTGCGGACGGCTTTTGTCGTCACACTGTGCGGGGGCGGCTTTCTCTTCAGCATCTCTGGCGTCGTCTTAGCGCTGCGCAGGATGCGGCGATGCTTGTGAGCCGCGAACGATCTCACGCGCGCTGCGCCCCGCCGCACGATCGTGCGAATTTCGGAATCGGGACACCAGGTCCGAACTCAAAGGCCAACCGCAGATAGGAATGCCATGCCGCGCTCCATCTTACGCTCTTGGAATTTAGGCTCCGCCGATCTGCGGGCCCGCCTGATCGGCGTGGCCTTTCTGCTGATCGGCGCCAATGTGCTGGTCTGGCTGTGGGCCGTGATCGCCCTTCATGACCGCTCGCTTCTGCTCGGGACCGGGCTCCTCGCTTACACGTTCGGCCTGCGTCATGCCGTCGATGCCGACCACATCGCGGCGATCGACAATTCCACGCGCAAGCTGATGCAGCTCGGCCAGCGGCCGGTGGGGGTCGGCCTTTACTTTGCGCTCGGCCATTCTCTGGTGGTGATACTCCTGGCCATAGCCGTTGGTGTTGCGGTCACGCAAATCAGCGCGCACTACGAGAATCTCAAAGCGTTCAGCTTCATCGGCACCAGCGTCTCCGCGCTGTTTTTGTTTCTGCTGGCCGCGTTCAACGTGATCGTGTTGATCTCGGTCTATCGGACCTTTGCGGCCGTCAAGCGCGGGGCGCCGTTCGCCGAGAACGATTTCGACATCCTTCTCAACAATCGCGGCTTCATCGCGCGGCTCCTCAAACCGCTGTTTCAGATCGTGACCAAAAGCTGGCACATGTTCCCGATCGGGTTTTTGTTCGGGATCGGTTTCGATACCACCACGGAGGTGGCGCTGTTCGGCATCTCGGTGACTCAAGCCGCGCACGGCGCATCGCTCGGCACGCTCCTGGTGTTCCCGGCGCTGTTTACCGCGGGCATGTCGCTGATCGATACGACAGACGGCATTTTGATGCTCGGTGCCTACGGTTGGGCCTTCATGCGGCCGGTCCGCAAGCTCTATTACAATCTCACAATCACGGCCGTGTCGGTCGTGGTCGCCGTGTTGATCGGGGGTATCGAAACGCTGGGGCTGGTCGGCGATACCTTCAAACTGGAAGGTCCGTTCTGGGCTGTCATCGAAGCACTGAATGATAATTTCGGCGCCCTCGGTTATCTGATCATCGGGCTTTTTGCCGTGAGCTGGATCGCTTCGGTCTCGATTTACCGGGCGAAAGGCTACGACGATTTGGAAGTGAAAGTCAGTTCTGGATAAGCCCCCACGTCGCGTAAGGCGACGGCCGTACGGGTATGCACTTTTGTTGACATCGTCATACGAAGCATGGCACGGTGACGGCAGTCGCCGGGCGGAATCGGGGCGTTGCCGGAGGCGGACGGGGAGTGTGCTCGATGATCGCCGGCCATTGTCGGACTGGGCAGATCGCCTGCGGCTAGAGGGTGTCGGGCTTCGTCTCCCCCTGAAATGGGGTCTTCATGGCGTTGCGCACGCGGCTGCTCGCGTCCACGTGCATTTTGATCACGTCGGTTTGCGCGGGCGCCTTCGCGCAGACGCGGTCACCGCAACAGCCACCGCCGAGCGCTCCTGCAGCGCCGGAACCAAACCAATCAGGCGGCACGCAGCTTCCGACCATCACGGTTTCCGGTGAGCACAAGCCGGCGCCGAAGAAGCGGCGCGCTGCTGCGCCGAAAAATGCAGCAACGACAACCGCGGCGGCTGCGCCAGTATCCTCGGCATCGGCGCCCGCGCCCGTCTCCCCTTACCAGACTGGTGCGCCCAACGTGGCGGGCGGCGCGCCGGTCGTCCCGCAATTGGCGAGCCAGATGACCGTCTCAGGCGCCGACCTCAATGCGCGCCCGATCACCCGGCCCGGCGAGATCGTCGAAGCGGCGCCGGGGCTGATGGCGATCGATCATGCCGACGGCGGCAAGGCCAATCAGTATTACCTGCGCGGCTACAATCTCGACCACGGCACCGACATGGCCACCTTCGTGGACGATATGCCGATCAACCTGCCGACCCACGCGCACGGGCAGGGCTACACTGATCTCAATTTCCTCATTCCTGAAACCGTTGACGGAATGAATATCCGCAAAGGGCCGTATTTCGCCGATGTCGGCGATTTCGCCAATGCGGGTACGCTGTCGATCAATCTGCGCGACAGCGTTCCCCAGAACATCGAGTCGGTGACCATCGGCAGCTTCGGTTATGACCGCTATCTCGCGCTTGGCTCGACCAAGCTCGGCGGCGGATCGCTGCTCTACGCCGGTGAACTGAACACCTATGACGGTCCGTGGACCAATTCCGACGACATGAAAAAATTTTCCGGTCTTGCGCGGTACACGCAAGGCACGGCGATCGACGGCTATTCGCTGACCGGGATGGCTTACAGCAACGCCTGGAATTCCACCGATCAGGTGCCCTTGCGCGCCTACACGACCGGGCAGATCGGGCTTTACGGCGCGCTCGACCCGACGGACGGCGGCGATACCAGCCGCTTCTCGCTCTCGGGTCGCCTGGCGCAAACCACCGACGACGGATCGTGGAAGGCCAACGCCTATTTGGTCAAATACGAGATGGACCTCTACAACAATTACACGTGGGATTTGACCGACCCGATCAACGGCGATCAGTTTCATCAGCGCGACAACCGCATCTATACCGGCGCCGGCGCCTCGCGCACGATCGACGGCACGTTCTACAATTTGCCCACCGAGACCGTTTTCGGCGTGCAAACCCGCTACGACGACATCATCACCGGCCTGAGCGACACTGTTCAGCGGCAGTTCCTGTCGAACATCCTCCTCGACCATATCGACGAGGGTAACGCCGCTATCTATGCGCAGAACACGGTGCATTGGACTGATTGGCTGCGCACCACTGCGGGTTGGCGCGGTGACGCCTATGCGGCGTCGGTCGATTCGACGTTGCAGCCGGCGAACTCGGGCAAGCCCAAGGAAGCAATCGGCAGTCCAAAGTTCACCGCCGTGTTCGGTCCGTTCGACAAGACCGAGTTCTTTCTTGGCGCCGGCATGGGTTATCACAGCAATGACGCGCGCAGCACGACGGTGACGGAAGTGCCGGGCGATCCGGCGACGCCGGAAGGGTCCTCGCCGTTTTTGGTGCGCTCACGCGGCGCCGAGGTCGGCATCCGCACCAAGGCCATTCCCAACCTCGACAGCTCGGTCAGTCTTTTTTATCTGCACCAGGACTCCGAGTTGTTCTTCGATGGCGACACCGGCGACACCGTTGCGGGCCTGCCGAGCCAGCGCACCGGTATCGAGTTCACCAACGGCTACCGGCCGGTCTCCTGGGCGCATATCGATGCCGATCTCGCGCTCTCGCGCGCCCGCTTTCTCGGCTACGACACGGCTCAGGCTGCCATTTACGAGTCGCTTGCCGGATATCCGCAGGCGCAGATCGGCAACGCGCCGGGCGACGACATCTACAACGCGCCCTGGATGGTCGCCTCGGCGGGGCTGACGCTCGGGGAACAGACCGGCTGGTTCGGCGCGCTGCGCTGGCGCTATATCAGTTCGCGGCCGCTGACCGAGGACGGCGTGTTCCAGTCACCGCCGATGAATGTCGTCAATGGGGCAGTGGGCTACCGCTTCGATAATGGCTGGCGCATCCAGCTCGACGCTATCAATCTGCTGGATTCCACGACAGATCAGGCGACTTACGCTTACGGCTCGTTGCTCACCACCGACGCTTTGTTCGCCATGTGCTACCCGACGCCGAAAATCCCGGCGGCGGTGTGCCAGAACGGCGTCATGGACTACATCTATCACCCGATGGAGCCGCTGGCCTTCCGGCTGACGCTCGCCGGACCGCTCGACACCATCAACACGATCAATCTTCCGGCGATGGCGGCGGAGCTTAAACGGTCAGTTTCAATCACGCCGCTGCAAGAGCGAGATTACGACTGGACCGGGTTTTACGTCGGCGCGCATGGCGGCGACGCGCCCTCGACGACGAGCGGCCGTACCGTCAACACGGCGACCGGCGCCGCATCTGCTTCCATCTTCAGCAATCCTGCGGATTGGCATGGCGGCATCCAGGTCGGCTATGACTATATGATGCCGTCGCGGGTCGTGCTCGGCATCGCCGGTGACGTCTCGTCTGGCGGCATGAGGGCGACAATCGTAAGCGACGCCGCCGGCATCAGCAGCGGACAACTCACGGTCTTCGACAGCGAATCGCTGCGCGCGCGGCTCGGCTACGCCGTCAATAACGTCTTATTCTACGGCACTGGTGGCTGGGCCTGGTCGAGCAATCAATACATCCGCACCCAGCTCACCGGCACGCTCAACCTCGCGACGGCCGGGACCGAGGAGGCGGTCAACACATATCTCAACGGCTGGACCGCGGGCGCGGGCGTTGCGGTGGCATTCGCGCAAAATTGGAACGCGTTCGCCGAGTTTCGCTATACGGATTACGGCTCTTCCACCATCACGCTGCCGTTCTCGCAACTCGCCACGACATCGGCGACAAAAACGAGCGCGATCGATCTCGGCGTGAACTACAAGTTCGCCTGGGCAGATCGATAACCGCCGGCCTGGGCGTGGACTCATTAGCGCGCAGTTCGCGCTATCGGTGCTGCACCTGCACGGTGACGTGCGACAAGGTGCGAAATCTTTTGAGCAGCGATTGATAGTAATCCGCGCCCCGCTGCCGCTGGGTCGCGACCGAGAGAATGGCGGCGAGATGGCCGGGGCCGAGCCGCCACAGATGCAGGTCGGTTAAACGGTCGCCATCGGCTTCGACCACCGCGCGCATGCGCTCGGCCATGCTGCGGTCGGGATTCATATCGAGCAGGATGGCGCCGGTGTCGCGGATGAGCGTGTAGGCCCAGGCGGCGATGACGAGGGCGCCGATGACACCGATGACGGGGTCCATGAAGGTCCAGCCGAAATACCATCCGAGCGAAAGCCCGACGATGACCAGGAGTGAAACCGCCGCGTCCGCCAGTACGTGAACGATAGCGGAGCGCATGTTGTTGTCGCGCGCCGTCGAAGCATGGGCGTGCTCATGTTCGGCAAAGGCGACCTCGTGAACTTCACGGCCGCGATCAAGGCAGACGCGCGCGGTGAACGCGTGCGGCTCCGGGATTTCGTCAAGGGATTCCAGACAGCCGCCGCGCGCGGCGAGCACAAAGATTTGCCGCACGCCGTCCGGACGCACGGTTTCGATGTTGATCTCGTCGGCGGGCAGGTCCTTGCCGGCGCAGGAGAGGCGAAAGCGCGGCGGCACGCCGTGTTCGAAAATTTCCAGCGTCAAGGCGCCGGTAGAGGCTTGCAGGAAGTGAGCCTCATCGTGGCCGTGATCGTGACCGGCATGCGAATGACCATGTCCGTGATGATGATCATGGCCGCCACCGCTGAGCAGAAGAACGCTGGCGACGTTGACGATCAATCCGAGCACGGCGATGGGAATAGCCTCGCCGTAATGGATCGGAACGGGCCAGATGAAGCGCGTGAGTGCCTCGTAGCCGATCAACAAAGCAATCATGGCGAGGACGATGGCGCTGGTGAAGCCCGCCAAGTCGCCGAGCTTGCCGGTTCCGAAGGAAAAGCGCGCATCTTCGGCATGCCGGCGCGCATAGCTGTAGGCGATCGCGGCAAGCAGCAGAGCGCTGGCGTGCGTCGACATATGCAGACCATCGGCGACCAGCGCGATCGAGCCGAACAGGAGCCCGCCGACGATTTCCGCCACCATCATGAGGCTGCAGAGCGCGATCACCATCCAGGTGCGGCGTTCGTTCCGCTCGTGGCCTTCACCGAGGAAAACGTGAGTGTGGACGCCTGGCACGCTATCCGTCACGCCGAACTCCTGCTGCCCGCTCCTATCCCTTTTCGGGACTTCTGAACCGCCGCACTAGAGCATGATCCCGAAAAGTGGATACCGGTTTTCGGAAAAGATCAGGCTCCAACAATAAGCCAGTGTGGTGGATTTGAAGTTCCTAAGATCCAGCGGCAAACTCGAGTAGGAACTTCAAATCCAAAAAACCACACTAGAATCATTAAATTGCTAGTGTCCCTTTGATTCCGAAGTTCGCATCAAAGCAGCCGCCAACACATGCGAACTTCGGAATCGGGACACTAGCGGCTCACTTCAGATAAGCCTGCACGACCTCGATCAGCTCTTCGGCGCCGCGCGTGCGCTCGGCATCCTTGACCGGGTCGACCACGTGGAACCGGATATGGTCCTCGATCACCTCGGTCATCAGGCTGTTCATGGCGCCGCGCGCCGCCACGATCAGGTGCAGCACCGTGGGGCAGCCTTTTTCCTCCTCCAGGGCCCGTTCGATCGCGTCGATCTGGCCGCGGATGCGGCGGACCCGGTTCAGAAGTTTCAGCTTTTCGGTTTTGGTGTGAGACAAGGTTGACGCCGTCCGCTTGATAGGGTAGGGGGTATCCTATAGATAGGATAGGGGGTAAGGTATACGAGGGTGCTCGAAAAGTCGAGTGCCGTCGTATGTCTCCCCCGCTTCGAAACTGAAAGCGTCGCGGCGCAGCCGGCCGCGAGGCATTGGCGGTCGCGCTTGGCCGATCGCTTTTGCCGGCCGGCGATCCGTGACGTCGAACGGAGGTGAGCCATGATCGCAAAATTTGCCCAATATCGCGGCATTGGCGGTGGCAGGCAGGTCTCGCCGGCAACGGTCGCTCCCAGCAACGATAATCAGGTGTTGCGCCGTGTCGTCAGCGATCGGCGACGGACGCCGAAGCGTGTTTTAGTCTGTCGTTGGCGCGTGCGACCGCAGACAGGGACGCTCGAATGCATCTGGGAAACGCAAACGGTCAAGCGTCCGGCGGCTGCCGTCGTTGATGAAGATCCGAAGATACGTTGGTCAAGCGGCCGCGCCAGAGAGGTGCGCGTCGGCTTGATTATCGGCGCAACGGATCGCGCCGCCGCGGCTTGAGGGAATGAGGCGAATGAACGAGCAACCTAGTTGTCCCGCTGTCGCGGGCTGCGCGGCAGCGGGAACCCCGATGGGGGCCAGAAGCGGCATGCGATCGGCTGTGTTTGTTCGCAGCCGAGGCGGCGGCGGGGATTAGCCTTTCGGCTCGCCTCGTTGCCGGAGTGCACGGCAGGAAAGGTGAGCCATGAAAGAATATCGCAGAACGTATCGCCGGACGCGGTCGCAGGACGCAAGGTTCGACAAAGCTCCTGAGCGGCCCTGCATCAAAGGCAAATCCACTGATCTCGCGGCCGTGCTCGCGCCCGGAGCCCGCATCGCGGCGCACAGCCTCGATTGTTCAACCAGCCCTTCCGCAGACGCCAGCGCGGCCGTGTTGGAAGAGCTCTATGGCGCGCTGGGTCGGGGCCCGGCAGCCGAGCACCCAAGGACGTTCAAAGCGTTGCGGTCCGGCCGTCGCAGGCTCGCCCGCAAGCTGATCGAAGAGGCCTGCGAGGTCACCGTCGAAGTCGTCAAGCGCGACGCGCGTGGCATCGTGAGCGAGAGCGCCGATCTGCTCTACCAGGTCGTTGTCCTCTGGTTCCGCTGCGGTATCGAGCCGATCGAAATCTGGCGGGAAATGCAGATGCGCGCCCGCATGTTCGGCATCGCCGAGAAGCTGCCCAAGATGCCCGACTTGGACGCCTTGGATGCCGTTTCGATTGATGCCGATTGCTGAACCGAAGGAGGCCGAGATGCCGATGCTCGCAAAAGCCGTTCTTCAGGCTGTGGTCCTATGGTTCCACGTCGGAGTCGAGCCGCTGATCGGTGGCGGCCCGATGACGTCTTTGCGGCAGACCCAGAGCCGCCGAAGGCGCCGAGTTTTGCCGGAGGATGACGCACCAATCACCGCATCGCCGGGATGCGAAAGCGCACGCGGAGCAGTCCAGAGGAGCAAACGGCCGCATCCAAACGCAGGCCCGCTTTCGCGATCAGCGATCGCTAAGCGTGCCGATGCCGCTTGAGGGGCGTTGTCGAAAATGTCTGCGCAAAGATCGGTGGAGTGACACTACGGCGTTGCGGTAATGCGACACTCAACGGTCAAGTTACTCCCGTTGCCCTGACAGGATCACACTCGCTCGATTCGGTCCGAGGGCGCCGGTCGCGTTGGCCGGCCAGAAGGGAGTTCGGTGCGTTTCGCCGCCGTGACGGCGAGGCAAATCCGGAGCGGCCCCGCAACTGTCGGAGGCGCCCTCAATCGCCCGGACCGCGGCAGCGATGCGTCACCGCATCTCGGAGGCGTCCTTTGCCACAACCGCCCAAAATTTCCTGAGGTGACAGGTGCGGGAATGAAGGAGACGGAAGCGTTGACGCAGTAACCGGCGGCGGCGGCCGCACATAACCGCTCTTGGCGCACGCCAAGGCGGGCGTGAGAACGATTAGCGCCAGGGCGGCAGCGGGATAAAGCATGCGACGCATAACATACTCTCCCATTCCAGGAGCCACGAACATATCGCGAATCGCCAAAAGGGGCCACTCTGAAAATTCAAAAGAGACACGAGTGGCTTCGAAGACGGAACTGACGTCCGGCGCGGAAATCGGTGTGGAGAAACTCTTGTCACGCTATCGTCCTAGTGCGAATGCCGGCGCTAAATACGCAATGGCTTAAGGGGGGGCCGGTTCGATGCGGCGATTGCTCACTGCGGCGGCAGCGCTGATCGCGTTCGCAGGGGAGACTCAGGCGGCGGACTTGTCGGCAACCCTGCCGACGAAGGCGCCGCCGCAATCGCAATCGGCGCCGGCCTACGATTGGACCGGCTGGTATGCCGGCGGACATCTCGGTTACGCCTGGGGAACTTCGAATTTTGCCTCGCCGAGCGGCGCCTCCGGTTCGCTTGATTTGTTCCAGCCCTTCGACGCCTTCAAAGGCACAGGTGGCTATTTTGAAGGTTTGCAGGCCGGCTACAATTACATGTTGCCAGATCGGTTGGTCCTTGGCGCCGAGGTTGACGCGTCCTTTCCTAGTTTTCAAAACACGTCCGGGATCTCCATTGGCGGCCTGACGACCATACCGTCGCCGGCTGGTCCGGAGAGCTACAGCGAGACGGCACTCTCTTTCGGCACAATCCGCGGTCGCATCGGCTACGCGCCGGGCAATTGGCTGTTCTACGCGACCGGCGGCTTTGCCTGGAGCTACGATCAACTGACGCTGACACAACTCGCAAGCGGCACGACCGACATGCCGTTCCTTTGGCGGCTGGGCTGGGCGGCCGGCGCGGGGGTCGAATTTCCAGTCATCCCGCATTGGACAGCGCGGGTTGAATATCTCTTCACGGACTACGGTAACAGCAGCGTCCTGTTCGGGAACGCGGGTCAGCGCTTTAATTCCGATTGGTCGGTGCAGGGATTACGCGCCGGCCTGGACTATCAGTTTGGCGAGGGCTCGACAGCGGGCGAGGGCTTGACGTCGAGCGGCTCGACCACAGCGGCGCCGGATCCTGATCGCGTCAATATCCACGGGCAATCCACGCTGCTGTGGCAGGGCTATCCGGCATTCCGGTCCCCCTACCAGGGGCCCAACAGCCTGCCGGGCGGCGGAGAGGGACGCGAGACCTGGGACGCGACGCTCTATGCCGGGGTGAGGCTGTGGCAGGGTGCCGAATTGTGGATCAACCCTGAGATCGATCAGGGCTTCGGGATTGCGAATACGCTCGGTATTGCCGGGTTTCCGAGCGGCGAAGCTTATAAGGTCGGATTCTCTTATCCCTACGCGCAGCTGCCGCGCGCGTTCGTGCGTCAGACCATCGATCTCGGCGGCGATACGCAGAAAGTTGACGCCGGCATCAATCAGTTCGCCGGATCGCAAACCGCCGACCGGCTTGTGATCACCGTGGGCAAGTTTGGCGTCACCGATGTGTTCGACACCAACAAATATGCGCATGATCCGCGCAACGACTTTATGAATTGGACGCTGATCGACACCGCCACCTTCGACTATGCCGCCAACGCCTGGGGTTACACGTATGGCGCGGCCGCGGAATGGTACCAGGGAGACTGGACGCTGCGCGGCGGCCTATTTGATCTGTCGACTGTTCCCAACAGCACGGATCTCGACCCGAGTTTCGGGCAGTTCCAGTGGGTCGGCGAAATCGAACGGCGTTACGATCTGTGGGGACATCCCGGCAAGCTCGCCGTCACCGGGTTCCTCAGCCGTGGCCGCATGGGTAGCTTCGCGGATGCAATCGCGCTCGCTGCGATCACCGGCGGGCCGGCCGACATCGCCGCGGTCCGCCAATACCAAAGTCGCGGCGGGGTAAGCCTTAATCTCGAACAAGAGATCACGTCGGAGCTCGGCTTTTTTGCTCGTGCCGGCGTCGCCAACGGCACCATCGAGCCCTACGAATTCACTGACGTCGATCGCACGGCCGCCGCCGGACTTTCGCTCGCCGGCAAGCAGTGGGGCAGGCCGGACGATACGGTAGGGCTCGCTGGCGTCGTCAATGGCATTTCCAAGGTTCACCAGGAATTTCTCAATGACGGCGGCCTCGGCATCCTCGTCGGCGACGGCATGCTCCCGCATCCGGGGCCGGAGCAGATCATCGAGACCTACTACAGTTATGCGGTTTCCGACTCCACACACGTCACCGGGGATTATCAGTTCGTCGTCAATCCCGGTTACAACGAGGATCGCGGTCCGGTTTCCGTGTTCAGCGCGCGTCTGCACTATCAGTTTTGAGCCGGCGCGGCTGCCGCACGATACTTTTCTCAGACCGCGGTATCAGCGTAGCCATAAGAAACCATCGTGATGGTCTCGGATCGGTTTCGACTGGCCAGTGCCGACATCGAGTTTTTTCTCGACTGGTGGCTCCGTCCGATTCCACCAGCCGCCGCCCAGCGCAGCAAACAGCGCAGCGGTGTCGGATAGCCGCGCCGCGCGGGCTTGCACGACCTGAAGCTCGGCTTGCAGATAGCTCTGCTGCGCGGTGAGCAAGAGCAGGATATTGGCATTGCCGGCTTGCACCTGTTGCTGCGCGAGATCGTAGCTTATTTTTGCTGCACGTTCGAAATCGTTCGCAGCACGCAGCGCGGCAGCGTCGTTTTGAATGGCGTGGAGACTGTCGGCGACGTTTTGCACGGCTCCGATGACAGTGCCTCGATACGTCCAAGCCGCAGCCTCGTAGGTGTCCTTCGCTTGTTTCATCTGGTGGAACAGCGTCCCGCCGTCGAATATGGTCTGTGTGGCATTACCGGCGAGAGTGAAAAAATAGTTTTGCGGGGCAAGCAGTCCCTGCAGCGCCGTGTTCATGAAGCCGGCGTCGTCGTTGATGGTAAAGCTGGGAAGCATGTTGGCGATGGCGACGCCGATCTGCGCACTCGCAGAGTGCAATTGTTCCTCCGCTGCGCGGATGTCCGGGCGCTGTTCGATGAACTGCGATGGCAGACTGACCGGCAGATCGGTCGGCAAGTGCAGCTCCGCGAGCCTGAATACCTCGTGCGGTCCCTGGCTCGGGTAACCACCGGAGAGCGCCGCCAGGAGATCGCGTTGCTGGTCGAGAGCTTTTCGCAGCGGCGGCAGTGTCGCCTTGGCCTGTGCCAATGCGGCCTCCTGCAGCGCCACGTCATTGCGGTTGGCATAGCCGGCATTCAACTGGGTGCGTAGCGTGCCGAGCATCTTGGTGTTGAGCGCAATGATGTCATTGGTGGCGTCAATTTGCGCCCGTAGCGACGCCTCTGTGATGGCTGCGACCGCGATGTTGGAGGTGAGAGTGAGGTAAGCGGCCTCGACCTGGAAGCGCTGGGTGTCGGCCTGGGCTTCAAGCGATTCGACTGTGCGTCGATTGAGCCCCCAAATGTCAAAGGTATAGGAAACCTGCACTTGTGCGGTGTAGAGGTTGAAGGGATTGGCGCCTGAGGCGAGGACGGGGGAGATCGAAGACGCGGTCTGCTGGCGCGTCGGATTGAAGTTGGCCTGGGCGAGCGGGAAGAACTTGCCTTCCTGCGCGTAGACGGCCTGCTTGGCGGCGCTTAGCGTTGCCAGCGCCGACTGCACGGTCGGATTATTCTGCAGTGAGCGCTGCATCAGTGCATTGAGCGCCGGCGATTTGAATAGCGCCCACCACTCCTGCGGAATGTCGCGGTCCTGGTCGAAGTGCTGATTTTGGCCGGATGGTCCGCCGCCGCCGGAGCCAGACGATGCGACCGGCTCCCGCGTGTAACGGGTGATCTGCGGTGCAGCGGGGTGCAGGAAGTCCGGCCCGACTGCGCAGCTCGCCAATAGCATGACGGCCGCGAGGGCGGCGGCATTCGCAGCAAACGGCCTGACCGCCACGTAAACCATCGTTGACTGCAGCTACTGCAAGGTAAGCACGCCTGCGCGCGCCAACCGCATTATTTCCGATCTGCCGGGTATTGGCTGTGTCCAGGTGGCCACACCGCCTCAAAATCCTCGATTTAGACACAGGAACCGCACTCGGCTGATAGTGCGACGACGCACATTTTGAGGCAAAAAAACCAAATACTCAGCGAGCAACCATCACAAATAGTTCATAAAGCAGAAGGACATCGACGCCGCGGCCCAGGGGGAGGGTCGCGCTGCCGGCCACGGGGGCGTATCACGGCGTTCAGCCACGAATCTGGATTGAAGGTCCCGTAATGACGAACAGCCGAGTCAGAGCGGCGGCCATTATTGTGCTCCTGGCCGTTGCGGCCATTGCTTTTTGGGCTTGGCGCTCCAGGGGGCCGCAATCGGGATTCGATGCAACGTCACCAGCGCAGGACCAACAGCCGGGCGCGCCGGGCGCTGCGGCACAGGGTTCAAATATCCTTTCGCTGACAAATGCGCAGCTCGAATCGGTGAAGGTGGCCCCGGTCCAGGAGCGTCAATTCCCCGTGGAGAAGCAGGCCGTTGGCAGCATCGGTTTCAACGAGGATATGGCGGTGCAGGTCTTTACACCGTACCAGGGCAAGATCATCGCTCTGTTCGCCCAAGTGGGCGACGATGTGAAAAAGGGCCAGACGCTTTTCACCATCGACAGCCCCGATCTCCTGCAGGCTGAATCGACCTTGATTGCCGCGGCTGGCGTATTGGATTTGACCACGCGCAATCTGACGCGACTTCAAGGTCTCTATACGACGCGGGCGGTTTCCCAGCACGACGTCGATCAAGCGACCTCCGATCAGCAGACCGCCGAGGGCAATCTGCGGGCGGCGCGCGACGCGGTGCGCATCTTCGGCAAGACTGACGCCGATATCGACAGCATCATCGCCAAACGCCAGGCCGACCCAACTCTTGTCGTGCCAAGCCCGATCAATGGCCGGATCATCGCCCGCAATGCGGCGCCGGGACTGTTCGTGCAGCCGGGCAGCGCGCCCGCTCCCTATACGGTCGCCAACATCGACACGATGTGGATGCTGGCGAATGTGACCGAGACCGACAGCCCGGCGTTCCGTGTCGGACAGCCGGTGCGGGTCAGGATCGACGCTTTTCCCGGCCGGGTTTTCGAAGGCCGGGTAACCACTGTCGAGTCTACGGTCGATCCCAATACAAGGCGCGTGCTCGTCCGTTCCGAAATCAAAGATCCGCAACATGAATTGCGATCAGGCATGTTTGCGGATTTCACCATCGAGGTCGGCGCTCCCATGCGGTCTCCCGCCGTTCCGCTCAACGGAGTCGTGCGCGAGGGCGACGGGACGCAGACCATTTGGGTTACCGCCGATCGCCGCCGGTTTGTCCAGCGAAAGGTCACGATCGGAGAGCAGGCCGACGGTTATCGGCAAATTCTCCAGGGCGTGCGGGTCGGCGAATTGGTTGCGACCGACGGCGCAATCTTTCTCAGCAACATGCTAGCGACGGCGGGCGGACAATGAACGTGCCGATCGCGCAGGACAGACCAGCCAGGAGTATTCCGTGCTGAAGGGCATTCTGGCTTTCGCGCTCAGCCGCCGCACGATCGTCCTCCTGAGCATGTTGGTTTTCATCGGCGGCGGCGTGGTCGCCTTCCTCAATCTGAATATCGAGGCCTATCCGGACCCGGCGCCCGTTATTCTGGAAATCACCGCTCAAGCGCCGGGTCTCTCCGCCGAGGAGATGGAGCGGTACTATACGATTCCCATGGAAGTGGGGCTTTACGTGACGCCCGGGGTGGCGAACATCCGCTCGACTTCGTTTTACGGTCTTTCCTTCGTTCGCGTCACTTTCAGATACGGCATTGATTATTACTTTGCCTACAACCAGGCAATCGCGAACCTGCAGCAGAACGTCACCCTTCCTGGCGGCCAGGTGCCGCAGATACAGCAATCGAGCCTGACTGGTGAAGTCTTCCGCTATCAGGTGAAGGGACCGCCGCATTTCGGGCTTACCAATCTGCGCACGGTGCAGGATTGGATCGTGGCGCGCCGGCTGTATCAGATCCCCGGTGTCGTTGCGGTGAATGCGTGGGGCGGGACAACCAAACAATACGATGTGGATGTCGATCCGAGCAAACTCGAAGCGTATAACCTCACGATACCACAGGTCATCACCGCCCTCGGCAACGCCAATATCAATGTCGGCGGCCGCGAGGTCACGATCGGCCAGCAATCCATAAACATCCGCGGCATCGGTCTGTTTAACAGCGGTGGCGATAGAGATCTGACACAGGGCTACCATGTCAGTGACATCGCGAATGTCGTGCTCGCCCAGCAAAACGGGGTTCCGGTCCAGGTCAAGGATATTGCCAAAGTCTCGGTCGGTTACGTGCCGCGGCTCGGCATCGCCGGTAAGGACCATGACAGCGATGTGGTGCTGGCGATCGTCGTCATGGGAAGGACCTACCACACCAACGACGTCGTGCCGCGCATAAGGGCTGAGATCGATAGGCTGAACACGGACGGCTCGCTGCCGCCGGGCGTCAAGCTCGTTCCCTACTACGATCGCACGACCCTGGTGAATGTCACCACGCACACGGTGCTCCACAACCTGATCTTCGGATGCGCGTTGGTCTTTATCATTCAGTGGATCTTTCTCGGCAATTTGCGCAGCGCCGTCATCGTCGGCGTGAACATCCCGTTCGCGCTGTTCTTTGCGATCATCATCATGGTGATGACGGGGCAGGATGCAAACCTGCTCTCGGTCGGCGCCGTCGATTTCGGCATCATCGTCGACTCGGCGGTAATCCTGGTTGAGAATGTTTTCAGAAATTTTCAGCTCGGTCCAAGCGAACGAGAAGGCCTGCTGGCGCAGCTTGCCAGCGGAAGGTTTGGTCCCGACCCGACGCATCCAGCCGAGGCGGCCATCGCCCGCGCATGGACGGACCGGCTGCGACTCATTCTTGCCAGTGCGCTGCAGGTCGATAAGGCCATATTCTTCTCCGCGCTGATCACCGTCGCGGCCTTCGTGCCGTTGTTCACCATGGAGGGGGTGGAGGGCCAGATATTCAATCCGATGGCGCGAACTTATGGGTTGGCGCTCGCCGGCGCGTTGCTCTCAACCTTCATTGTTACGCCGGTGCTAACGTCCTATTTGATGCCCGAGCGCGTAGCAGAAGCTGAGACTTTCATCGTTCATGCGCTGCGAAATGTGTATGCGCCTGTTCTGCACTGGTCGCTTGTCCATCGCAAAACGATGCTTGCGTTCGGACTTGTCTTTTTGGTGACGACGGGATTGCTGACGACCCAGCTTGGCAGTGAATTCCTGCCGACGCTGGAAGAAGGCAATTTGTGGATACGCGCGTCGATGCCGCCGACCATCGGGCTTGAGGCCGGCGAACCCGCGGTGACGAAGATGCGCGAGATTCTGCTCCGTCACCCGGAGGTCGAATCAGTTACCTCTCAGCACGGCCGGCCTGACAACGGAAGTGACGCCTCGCCGTTTTCGAACGTGGAATTGTTCGTGCCGCTCAAGCCGTACGATCAATGGCCGGTTGGGTTCAACAAGCCTGACCTCATCCGGGAATTGCAGCAAGAGTTCGCCGATGAATTGCCGGGAATCGATTTCAACTTCTCTCAGTACATTCAAGACAACGTCGAGGAGGCGCTCTCCGGCGTGAAGGGCGAGAACGCGGTGAAGATCGTCGGCAACGACTTGGCGACGATCGAACGCCTTGCCGACGAGATCAAGCAGCAGATGCAGAAAGTGAAGGGCATCACCGATCTCGGGATTTTTCACGTGCTTGGTCAGCCGAACCTGAACATCAAGGTCGATCGCGCAAAAGCCGCGCGCTATGGGCTCAATACTGGAGACGTCAATACGGTCATCCAGGCGGCGCTGGGCGGGGCGCAGGCCACCACCCTTCTCGAGGGTGATCGCCAGTTCGGAGTCGTGGTGCGGCTGCCGGCTCGATATCGCAATGAC
>JASHVN010000254.1 GCA_030044555.1 Xanthobacteraceae bacterium
CGCGAGAGCAGCCGTTCGAACAACGCTCGGGCCTCGGCGTAGCGGCCCTGCAATATGTAATTGTCGACCAGCCAGAAGCTGCACGCCAGAAACGCGCCTTCTCCGGCAGGCAGCCCATCGTCGACCTCATCTGTTTCATAGCGCAGCACGAACTCGTCATCGATCAGGAGCTTGTCCTCGATCGCCTGAACTGTGCCGCGTACCCGCGGATCGCCTGCCGGCAGAAAACCAACGAGCGGAATCAGCAGCAGACTGGCATCGAGGCGCCTGGAGCCATAGGCCTGTACGAAACTGTTCAGCTCACGATCGAAGCCGCGCGCGCAAACCTCGGCGTGAATTTCGTCGGCGATCTCGCGCCAGCGCGCCGCTTCTGCGTTTAATCCTCGCGCAGCGACCGCGCCGACCGCGCGATCGAATGCGACCCAAGCCATGACTTTCGAATGGACGAAGTGCTGCGATCCGCCGCGCACTTCCCAGATGCCCCTGTCCGGTTCGCGCCAAGCCTTCGCCAGATAGTCCATGACCAGCGGCCGCATGGCGCGGCCCCGCTCGCTTTCCTCCATTCCTCCTTTGCCCGCTTGCGTCATCGCATCGGCGACCTCACCGAACACGTCGATCTGCAGCTGCCGGTGCGCCGCGTTGCCGATGCGGACCGGCGACGCGTTCTCATAGCCGGGGAGCCAAGGCACGATCAGTTCCGGCAGCCAGCGCTCGCCGCCGACGCCGTACATGATCTGCATCTGAACCGGACTGCCGGCAACCGCGCGGATGATCCAGTCGCGCCAGGCGCGGGCTTCATCGTAATAGCCGAGATGCATGAAGGCCTGGAGCGTATAGGTCGCATCGCGCAGCCAGCAATAGCGGTAATCCCAGTTCCTCACGCCGCCGAGGCGCTCAGGCAGCGAGGTCGTGGCGGCGGCAACCATTCCGCCGCTCGGCGCGTAGGTCAAAGCCTTCAGCGTGATGAGCGACCGTTTCACCGATGCGGTCCATGGGCCGATTTCGGGGCACCGGTCACTCCAGGCGCGCCACGATCGCTCCGTCTCTTCCAGCATCTTGAAAGGATCAATTGCGGGCGGATGGCTTTGAAACGACCCACCGTAGGACAGGACGAAGGGAACAGATTCGCCCGCGGCGACCGTGAACTCTCCGACAGTGCGCAGGTCTTCGCCGTAAAGCACAGCGGGCGTGCGCAGAATGACCCGCTCGGGTCCCGCTATGGCATTGATCGAGCCGTCATCGAGCCTGTTCACCCACGGCACGGCCGACCCGTAATTGAAACGGATCGCGAGTTCATTACAAAAATTCACGCGGCCAGACCGGCCCATCACGATGCGCAAAAGATGTGCACCCTCGCCCAGCGGCATGAAGTCGACGACCACGGCGCGCCCGGTCTCGGTGTGAAATTCGGTTTCGAGCACGAGCGTGCCGGGACGATAATTCCGGCTGACCGCGAGAGGCTTTCGTTTCGGCGCGATCAGCCAGCGGCCGTGTTCGGCCGTCCCGAGCAGCGCGGCAAAGCACGCGGGCGAATCAAACCGCGGCCAGCACAGCCAATCGATCGAACCGTCGCGGCCG
Source organism: Xanthobacteraceae bacterium (assembly GCA_030044555.1). Classification (GTDB taxonomy): domain Bacteria; phylum Pseudomonadota; class Alphaproteobacteria; order Rhizobiales; family Xanthobacteraceae; genus BOG-931. Next base: position 1,579 of record JASHVN010000254.1, read on the forward strand.
ACAAGGGCCGCCGACTTGCAGTCGCCGATCAGCGCGTAATCCTCGATCCGTAGCGGCATGCTTTGCACTCACGTGTCCTGGTGGAGCGGAATCGGACCACGAGGCTCAATGCCCGACCGCCAGTCTTTGATCCTTCATCAATGCGCGACCGGAGCCGGTCCGCCCAATTTCACCTTGCGCAGGATCAGCGCCAGCGGCACGGCGGCGGCGGAAATCAGCGTCAGCGCCCAGAACACATCAATATAGGCGAGCAAGGTCGATTGCGTCTGCACCTGCTGGCCGATCCAGGCGAAGGCCTGGTGCTGCGCCGTCGCCAGCGAAGCGCCCTGGGCCATGAAATAATCCGTCGCCTGTTTGAGAGCGCCCTGGAATTGAACGGTCGAAGAGTTGGCGAGTTCGACCAGCCGGCTCTGATGAAACTGCTCCCGGTGCGCCAACACGTTATTGGCGATCGAGATGCCGATCGAGCCGCCGGTATTGCGCGCCATATTGATCAGGGCCGAGGCCATGTCGGTCTTGTTGCGCGCAATCCCGTCAAACGAGGCCGTGAGGATCGGAAGGAAGATGAACGGCAGAGCGATGCCAAGGAGCATGCGCGAGGTGGCAAAGAACTGGAAATCGAGATCGCCGTTGATCCTGGTCATGTCGAACATCGCCAGCGCGCAGACGATCGCGCCGGCGGCGATGAGGGTGCGCGGCTGAATTTTGCCGGAAAGCTTGCCGACGACCGGCATCATCATCGCGGTAACAATGCCGCCCGGCGAGAGCACGAGGCCGGCCCAGGTGGCCGTGTAGCCGTATTCCGCCTGCACGAGCTGCGGCAGGAACTGGGTGGTCGAGAGCAGGATCGCGCCGGTCGCCAACATGACCACGAAGCAGGCACCGAACTGGCGCGTCGCCACCATGCGGACGTCGACCGCGGGATTGCGGCGGCTGAGCTCCCACGGGATCATCGCCACGAAGGCGAACACGCACACTCCCACGACGGCGATGATGAAGTTCGAGCCGAACCAGTCGTCTTCGAGCCCGCGGTCGAGCGCGATCTCAAGCGCGCCGAGAAAGGTGGCGACGAGCGCGAAGCCGACCCAGTCGAAGCCCACGCCATTTCCGCTGTCTTCGCGCTCGAGCCGCTTGCGCTCTGTTCCCGCGGCTTCGGAGTCGCGCAAGGTGACGGACAGCAGCGCCAGGGCAATCAGTCCGATCGGGCCGTTGATCTCAAAGCACCATTGCCAGGACCAGTTGTCGGAGATCCAGCCGCCGAGCGTGGGGCCGATCACCGGCGCGACGACCACCGCAATACCAAACAACGCAAAAGCCTGACCGCGCTTTTCCGGCGGAAAGGAATCCGCCAGAATCGACTGCGAGGCCGGCACCATGCCGCCGCCGGCGAGCCCTTGCAGGACGCGGAATAACAGCAGCGCCTGCAGGTTCGGCGCAAAACCGCACAGCACCGAGCTGGCAGTGAACAATGCCAGGCACGTGAGAAAGAATGACTTGCGGCCGAGCCGTTGCGCGAGATAGCTCGACGCCGTCAAACTGACCGCGTTGGCAACCAGATAGGTGGTGATCACCCAGGACGCTTCGTCCTCGCTCACCCCCAGGCCGCCGGCGACGTAAGGCAGCGCCACATTGGCGATGGTGGTGTCGAGGTTCTCCATGAAGGAGGCGAACGCGACCAAAACCGCAATCAGCCAGGGATTGACGGCGGCGCTGCTCGCGGCTGATCGCGGCAGCGCTGTGGTTGCGGCGGCGCTCATAGCCAGCCCCGCAACCGCTCATTCAACCGCTGGTGCAGCCGCTCATAGAGCGACGGACTCGGATTGACCCGCACAATCGTCTCGACCGACATGCCGGGGCCGAGCGCAACGTCGCTTGGGGGGGCATCCATGATGACCTTCACCGGCACGCGCTGGACGATCTTCACCCAGTTGCCGGTGGCGTTTTCGGGCGGCAGCAGCGAGAATGCCGGCCCTGATCCCGGCTGCACGCTGGCGACGTGGCCGCGGATGCTGCGGTCCGGATAGGCGTCGATCGTCAGCGTCACCGGCTGCCCTGGCCGCATGGTGTCGAGCTGGGTCTCCTTGAAATTCGCCGTGACCCAGCTTTCGTCGGGCACGAACATCGTCAATGTCGTGCCGGCC
>JASHVN010000255.1 GCA_030044555.1 Xanthobacteraceae bacterium
TGCACTTGGTGTCCGAACAGCGTTTAGAGGCGGGTGGGCAGCGTGCGAAGCCCGCAAGCATTGGCGGCCAAGCCTGTGCGGCTTCAACGCAATTTGGCCATTGCGGCGTCCGCAACGGCGGCCGGCGTTATGCCGAAATGCTGGTAAAGCTCCTTCGAGGGTGCGCTGGCGCCGAAGCCGCGCATGCCGACGAAGACGCCGCTCGAGCCGATAATCTCATCCCAGCCTTGGCGGATGCCGGCCTCGACCGCGACGTTAACGCCGGCGTGACCGATGAGCGCCGCGCGTTTGTCCTCCGGCGCGGCAAGCAGAAGCTCGAAGCAGGGCACCGAAACGACGCGTGCGGAGATTTTGCGCTCGCCGAGCAACTTTTTCGCCGCCACGGCGATGGCCACTTCCGAACCGGAGGCGAACAGCGACACGGCCGCGGCATCGTCCTCGGCGGCAACGAGTTCGTAGGCGCCAAGCGCACAGCGATTGTGCTCGTCAAAGCCTTGGCGCAGTTGCGGCACGTTCTGCCGCGTCAGCGCGAGCACACTCGGACCGGCGCTATTCTCCAGCGCCAATTGCCAGCATTCGACGGTCTCGACCGCGTCGGCTGGACGAAAGACTTTGAGATTCGGGATGGCGCGCAGCGCCGCCAGATGCTCGACCGGCTGGTGCGTCGGGCCATCCTCGCCGAGCCCGATCGAATCATGGGTCATGACGTGGATGACGCGCTGGCCCATCAGTGCGGCGAGCCGGATCGCCGGCCGGCAATAATCTGAGAACACCAGGAACGTGCCCGAATAGGGGATGACGCCGCCGTGCAGCGCCATGCCGTTCATGGCCGCAGCCATGCCATGCTCGCGCACGCCGTAATGGATGAAGCGGCCGGAATAGTCGGCGGCGCTCATCGCTTTCATCGTCTTGGTGCGGGTGTTGTTGGAGCCGGTGAGATCGGCCGAGCCACCGACCATTTCGGGCAATCCCGCGGTCAAGGTTTCCAGCGCGAATTCGGAGGCCGAACGCGTCGCAATTTCCTTCGGCGCTGCGCTGAGCTTTTCCTTCACCTCGCGCACGGCCGCCGCGAGTTTCTTTCCCGGCAATTCGCCGCGGCTTCGGTGCTCGAACGCGGTGCGCTTGTCGGCGGGAAGCGCGGCGAGGCGCTCGCTCCAGGCGCGGTGCGCCGGCTTGCCGCGTTTGCCGGCGTTGCGCCAGCGCTCGAGGATCGGCCCCGGAATTTCAAAGGGGGGCGCATTCCAGCCGAGCTTTTGCCGCGCCGCTGCGACCTCTTCGGCGCCGAGCGCGGCGCCATGGGCCTTTTCGGTGCCGCCCTTATTCGGCGCGCCGAACCCGATGGTGGTGCGGCAGGCGATCAGGGAAGGGCGCTCGGACGTCTGCGCGGCCTCGATGGCGGCGGCGATCGCGACGGGATCATGGCCGTCGATGCGGGTCGCCGCCCAGCCGGCCGATTCGAATCGCTCCACCTGATCCACCGAGTCGGCGAGCGCGAGCGGGCCGTCGATCGAGATGCCGTTATCGTCGAACAGCACGATGAGCTTTTTCAGCCGGAGATGACCGGCGAGTGCGATCGCCTCCTGGCTGATGCCTTCCATCAGGTCGCCGTCGGAGGCGAGCACGTACGTAGAGTGGTCGACGATCGCGCCGCCGAATTCGGCGTTGAGATGCCGCTCGGCAATGGCCATGCCGACTGCATTGGCCAGTCCCTGGCCGAGCGGTCCGGTGGTGGTTTCGACGCCCGGCGTGTGGCCGTATTCGGGATGGCCGGGCGTGAGCGAGCCGAGCTGCCGGAAACGCTTGATCTCCTCGACCGTCATCTTCTCGTAGCCGCAGAGATAAAGGAGCGCGTAGAGCAGCATCGAGCCGTGGCCGGCCGAGAGCACGAAGCGATCGCGATCCGGCCAGGCCGGATCGGCGGGATCGAATTTCAGAAAGCGCGTGAACAGTACGGTGGCGATGTCGGCCGCTCCCATCGGGAGGCCGGGATGTCCGCTTTTGGCCTGTTCGACCGCATCCATCGCCAGCGCGCGAATGGCATTGGCCATGCCGTCGTGCTCGGCGCGCGCAGCTTCATTCGCATCGGTTGCGGAAAAGCGCGGGGCCTGAGCGGGAGCTGCACTCGCCGCGACGAGACGGTTCGGCATCGTCATGGGATTGCCTAAATACGCGGCGTAATAAGATGAGGCCCGCAATCGCGGGGAAAGCGCGGGCACAGATAGCACGCGCGACCTTCGAGTCAAACGCTCGCCGGCGCGTCTGCTATGTCATGCACATGTCATTCACAGGCAATGTTGCAATTCTGCGCTTAAGCGTTGACGCTGTAGCTCGACACGACGTAAGCTTCCCATCATAAATATCTGCCGCTTCATAGTTTTCGCCTCCCGGTACGACCGGCGGGAACCGCATGAGCGAGACCGATTTGATTGAGGCTGCGAGCCGGCGCCTGGCGCTTGCGCTGGACGCGCTCGATGCCGCTGCAGAGCGCCGCTACGAGGCCGCCCGTCACGAGGAGGCGCTGGCGACGCAAGTCCATGCGCTCGGCGACGACCGCGCGCGGCTTGCCGGCGAACTCGATCAGGCCGTTGCCCGTTCGCATACGCTGGAGACTGCGAATCGCGAGGTGGCGAAGCGCATCGCTGCCGCGATCGAGACTATCCGCAGCGTGCTCGGCAACGAGAACAAGCCGGACGACGAAGAAGAAGAGGACGACGAGGACGAGCCGGACGAAGACGACGAAGAAGAAGAGGACGACGACGAGGACGAGCCGGACGACGACGAAGAAGAAGAGGACGACGACGAGGACGAGCCGGACGACGACGAAGAAGACGAGGACGAGGACGAGGACGAGGACGAGGACGAGGACGAGGACGAGGACGAGGACGAGGACGAGGACGAGGACGAGGACGAGGACGAGGAATAGAGCGAGCGCCTGCAATGTCTCAGGTCAGTGTCACCATCAACGGCCGGCAGTTCCGCATGGCCTGCGAAGATGGCCAGGAAGGCCACTTGATGAATCTTGCCCGCGACCTCGACACGCGCATCGAGGGGCTGCGCGCTAAATTTGGCGAGATCGGCGACACCAGGCTGACCGTGATGGCAGCGCTGACCATCGCCGACGCGCTTGCCGAAACCGCACAGCGCATCAAGCGGTTGGAGGACGAACTTGCGGTCTTGCAGGACGCCCGCAACGAAGCCGTCAGTCTCGACCAGGCGGCGCATGCCACCATCGCCGCCGCGCTCAATGCCGCGGCGGAGCGGATCGAAGGCATTACCAAGAAGCTCAATCAGCCGATCGGCGGCGGCAGCGTCGCGCTGGGGTAAAACTCGCGTGGTTTATGGTCCACTGCGAGGTCAACAAGGGGAGTAAGCGTTATGTCGGGTGAAAGCCTTCTGGTCATTATTGTCGTCGGTCTCATTGCCGGCTGGCTGGCGACCCATCTGGTGCGCGGCACGGGTTACGGATTGGTCGCCGACCTTTGTCTCGGCATCATCGGCGCCTTCATCGGCGATTGGCTGCTGCCGCGCATCGGCATTCATCTCGGCTATGGCATTATCGCGGCGATCATCAGCGCTACGATCGGCGCCGTCATTCTGCTGATCGTGCTGCGGCTCATCAGAAGAGGCGGAAAATGGTAAGGCGGCCGCCTTCATTCCGAAGTGGCGTCGCGTGCCTGGCCGCATTACATTGCTCCGGCGGATGCTGCGCGGTGCGTTAGGAGACATATCCCCGGGGCCTTATCGATCCTGAAGGGAGCTGTCCCTGGCCGGGCTCGTGGGCTCGGACATACGGCGCCCACCTACTTTCGTAGGGAACCCGGGATCGGCGCTCCGACGGCCGACGCGGCTCCGCACTTTGTCTTTTTCATCGTGCCCCATGGCCGGGCTTGTTCCGGCCAGCCGCGCCTTTAGAGCATGATCCCGAAAAGTGGAAACCGGTTTTCGGATAAGATCATGCTCAAAGGAAATCCAGACCTTGATCCGATTCAATCGAATTGGATCAAGGTCTAGCGTTGCGATGAGCAAGTGGTGAACAAGTCCTGGGTGCCCGGCGCAAGGCCGGGCATGACTGTAAGATGCTAGAGATCGCCGAAGTCCAGGCCGAAAAAGAGCGGCTTCGCCGCACCGCCACCGCGCGCCGCGACGCGCTCCCTGCGGACGCGCGCATGGCAGGAGCGGAGGCGATTGCGGCGCGTGCGTTTCCGCTTGCGGTCGCGCCAGGCACGACCGTTTCCGGATTCATGCCGCTGAGGAGCGAAATCAATCCGCTGCCGCTGATGCAGAAGCTCGCCGGCGCCCGCGCGCGGCTTGCTCTGCCGCGCATTGTCGGCCGCGGCTCGCCACTAAGCATGCGGGCGTGGGAGTTCGGGGCACCGCTCGACCGCGGCCAGTGGGGCATTCGCGAGCCGAAGCCCGACGCGCCGGAAGTCGAGCCGGACATTCTGTTGGTGCCGCTTCTCGCTTTCGACCGTGCCGGCTACCGCATCGGTTACGGCGCCGGCTATTACGATATGACCATCGCTTCGCTGCGCGCGTTGAAGAATGTCACGGCCGTCGGCATCGCCTTTGCGGCCCAGGAAGTTCCGAAAATCCCCAAGACGCCGCGCGACGAGCGGCTCGATCTCGTGCTAACCGAGCGCGAGGTGAT
>JASHVN010000256.1 GCA_030044555.1 Xanthobacteraceae bacterium
CCTTCTCTGGTCTCAATCGACCCGTCGAAGCGCTCGCTGCCTATGAGAAGGCGTTGTCGATAAAGCCTAACTTCGCCGCAGCTTACATCAGTCGGGGCAATAACCTTTACAATCTCGCGCGAAATAATGAAGCGCTCAGTTCTCTTGATAGAGCCATCAAATTAGCTCCTAAAGCGGCGCAAGCACATTTCAACCGAGGCCTGGTTTTGCTTACCTTGGGCGAGTACGAAAATGCATGGGAAGAATACGAGTGGCGGAAAAAATTAGCGCGCCGGCCCGAAAATCGAACGTTTGCTCAACCGGCTTTGTCCAGCTTAGAAGGCATCGAAGGTGCTACTGTCCTTCTATATGGCGAGCAGGGATTTGGCGACCAAATCCATTTTTGCCGGTACGCAAAGCTCGTTGCTGATAGGGGAGCCAAAGTTGTTCTTGAGGCGCCAACGCCCGTCTTTAGCTTGTTTCAGTCATTAGATGGGATATCACAGGTTATTGAAGCAGGTCGTCCAGTCCCGCCGTTTGACTATCATTGTTCGCTTATGAGCTTGCCCCGCGTGTTCAGAACAATTTTGGGGAACGTGCCCAATGGAGTGCCATACCTATTTGCCGAGCCGGGCAAAATAGAAGCATGGGCGAAAAAAATCGGTCATAAATCAAAATTGAGAGTTGGACTTGTTTGGTCTGCGGGATTTCATCCGGATCATCCGGAGGTATGGTCTGTACATCACAGACGCAATGTGCCGCTTACTCAATTTGGCCTATTGAACGGGCTCGATGCCGATTTTTACAGCCTTCAGAAAGGCGAGCCGGCTGTTTCGGAATTAAAGAAATTGCTGGGTGGTCGTTGGGATGGGCCTGCTATCATCGATTGGACGGAGGAGTTTCATGACTTTTCAGACACGGCAGCACTTATACAGAATATGGACCTGATTATATCGGTTGATACTTCTACGGTTCATCTCTCGGGGGCAATGGCAAAACCCGTTTGGCTTTTAAGTCGCTTTGACGTCGATTGGCGTTGGTTGCCCAATAGTCCATGGTACCCTACTGTAAAGCTGTACAGGCAGGAACGACCGGGCAACTGGAACGACGTGATCGAGAATGTGAAAAACGACCTGATCAGCACGCTGCACGGTATGAAAGGTCGCCAGTAGCGATGAGGGGCTTTCGGAACTCAATTTTATCGCCGCCTTTCCATCGTGGTCGCCATTGTATCGATCTTGCCAAGGCCGAAGTCAGTGTGCCTGCCGCGATCGGCTGAGTCCAATAGTCGGAATGCAGATGCTGGGCGGCCCAGACCAGCGTCGAACTGGTGACGGCGGCAGGGGATTGGAGGGCGCCCGATCTCTGCTATTTTAGTGGTTCCATGCAATGGACTGATGAAGGCATCGTGCTTGGCGTCAAGCGGCACGGCGAAGCGAGCGTCATTCTCGAATTGATGACGCAGGAGCGCGGCCGGCATCTGGGCCTGGTCCGCGGCGGCGCCGGCACGCGCCTGCGTGCCGTGCTGCAGCCGGGCAATTCGCTGCGCGCGACCTGGCGGGCGCGGCTCGACGAGCATCTCGGCCTCTATGCGGTCGAGGGCATCAACCTGCGCGCCGCCGGCTTTTTGGCCGCGGCGCATGCGGTCCATGGGGTGACGCATCTTGCGGCTTTGTGCCGGCTTCTTGCCGAGCGCGAGCCGCATGCGCGGGTTTTTGCGGCGCTGGACGCGATCCTCGATGCCATCGATGATCCGCTTGCTGCCGCGATCCTCATCGCCCGCTTCGAGCTTGCGTTCCTGGCGGAGCTTGGCTTTGGGCTCGATCTCGGCTCGTGCGCGGCCACCGGAGCGACCGCCGATCTGATCTATGTGTCGCCACGCTCGGGCCGCGCCGTTTCCCGCGCTGCGGGGGCGGATTATCGCGACAGGCTATTACGATTGCCCGGATTTCTTCACACCGAGGAGGCGCCGGCCGGCGCCGGCGATCTCGCCGACGCCTTCGCGCTCACCGGATTTTTTCTCGAGCGCCATGCCTTCATGCCGCGCGGCGTTGAAGTGCCGGCGGCGCGCGCCCGTTTCGTTGCCGCGATCAGCCGTGCGGTGCCGAACGTCGATGCCCGGTCCTTAGCCGACCCGGCTCACTAGTGGAGCGGATTTTTCATTCCGCTCCCCGCTGGCGGTGCCCGCCTTCGGGTCTAAGTAGACATTCGGCAAGGCGGTCGTCATGTCTGTCAGTCGTGATGTCTGTCAATGGACAGAACTGCGACATCACGTGAAGCAGACCGGCTCTCCAAGGCGCTGGTGCGCAGCGCCAAGTTCGCATGCCCCAAAAACTAAAGCTCCCGGCCGATCAGGCGGTCGACCGAATAGGGGCCGCCGCCGCGGATGGCGAAAACGAAGCATACCGCCCCGATGAGCAGTACATATTCGTAGCCGCCGCCTGCGGCGGCGTAACCTTTTGGCAGATGCACGAAGAGGAGCGCGATCAGCATTTCGATAGCGAGCACGGCCGCGACAAAGCGGGTAAATAGGCCGACGATCAGGCAAACCCCGCCGAACAGCTCAATGAACATCGTCAGATAGGCCCACGCCAATGCCGGCTCGAAGCCGTTCTTGGCGAAAATGTTTGCGGCAACCGCGCCGGCGCCGAGCTTGAACTTTACTGAAACGTGCATCAAAAACATGAGGCCGACGACGATGCGCATGAACGTCTCAGCAAACGGCAGAATAGCATCGTAAAATCCGGCGAGAGCCGGATACATCAGTTTCGCTTCTCCATGAGCCATAGCCAGTCGCCTTCTGTTTGGTTGATCCATCCCCTCGCCATCATCAGCGACCTGCGCTGACGATTGCTTGCGATGGCGCTAATTACAGCAGGGTTTTACGGGGCGTGCCGTTCAATTTGACGCGATTGGCACTTTGACGCGATTAGCACTTATGTATGGTCCG
>JASHVN010000257.1 GCA_030044555.1 Xanthobacteraceae bacterium
AAGTTCTCGCCGGTCCCGTCGAGCAGCGATTTCGGATCGGCCTTGAGGATGCGCGGAATGAACCGCGCCCGCATCTGCGCGCCGCAGGCGTAGCGGCCGGTCGAGTTGAAGGCGAAGCCACAGACCGGCTTGCCGTCGCGCACGACGTCGGTCATCACCGCGACAACCGACGTCGTCATTTCGGAGAAATTAAAACCTGAATTGGCGAGCGAGGAGTTGAGTGGGATTGCGGTCTCGCGAATGTCGGTGATGCGCATGATCTTGGCGCCGCGCTTACTGGATCTGCGGAATCTTGGCGTCGACGATGACCCTATGCCATCGGTCGACTTCGTTTTTAAGATAAGCCGTGAACTGCGCGGGGGTATCGGCGACGATGTCGAAGCCGAGCTCCTTGCACTTGGCCTGCACGTCCGGCAGCGCCAGCGCCTCGACGATCTCCCGGTTGAGCAGCGCAATAACCTCCGGCGGCGTTCCCGCCGGCACGAAGATGCCCTGCATGGTATCGGAGTCCTGGTCCGCGGCGCCGGCCTCCGCCATGGTCGGCACGTTGGGCAAGGCCGCCGAACGCTTCGCCGAGGTCACCGCAAGGCCGCGCAAATTGCCGCTCGCCACCTGCGGGTAAGCCGGCGGCAGCGTGGCGAAACCGATCGGCGTCTGCCCCGAAACGGTGGCCTCGACCGCCGGCGCGCCGCCGTTATAGGGCACGCTGGTGGCATTGATCTTGAAGCTCAGCTTGAACAGTTCGGCCGCGAGCATCGGCGTGGTGCCGAGGCCGGAATTGGCGATGGCATATTTGTCGGGATTGGCCTGCAGCAGCGCCACCAGCTCCTTGACGGTTTTGACCGGCATCGAGGGATGAACCATCAGGATATTCGGCGAGTCCACCGCCAGCGTGACCGGCGCAAAATCCTTGAACGGATCGTAGGTCGGCTTGGCATAAAGGCTCGGATTGACGGTGAAGCTCGAGCTCGCGACCAGAATAGTGTAGCCGTCGGGCACAGCGCGGGCGACCTGGGTCATGCCGATATTGCCGCCGGCGCCGGCGTGGTCTTCGACATAGAACCGCTGCTTCAGGCTCAACGACAGCTTGTCCGCCAGGATGCGTCCGATCAGGTCGCTCGGGCCGCCGGCCGCAAACGGCGCGATGATCTTGACCGGATGGTTGGGATAGGTGCTCTGGGCGAAAGCCGCTGCAGACGCCAGAACCATTGCCAGCGCGGACGCCAGCCGGATTATCGCCGCCCTCATAGGCTGTCCTCCCTCGGATTGTTCTTGCTATCATCGCTGTGGGCAGTGGCCCAGTAAACCGCAAAGTGGGGCCACCGGGGGGCACACATGACGGATCCGGAATTTCAAATCACCGGCCATGCCAGCATCCTGCACGTCAAGGACATGGCAGCGGCGCTGGCGTATTACCGCGACGTGTTGGGCTTCACCGTTTCATTCAGCTGGGACGACCCGCCGCACTACGTGTGTCTCTGTCTCGGCGATTGCGCCATTCATCTGAACGCCTATGAGCCGCCCGCCTGTCCCTCCCGCGTCGCCATTTTCTGCAAGGGCATCGATGCGCTCTATGCGCAGCTCGCCGCGCGCGGAGCCAACATTGTCGAGCCGATCGACGATCGGCCCTACGGCATGCGCGATTTCGCCATTACCGATGCCGACGGGCACCGGCTTATATTCGGCCAAGGAATCTAGGAACACTGAAATCTCGGAACACTGAAATCTCGGAACGCTGAGATTTCCCAACACTAAAATTTCAGGACACTGACCATCAAGGGAAACCACCATGCCTGGGAAGAAAGTGACGCGTGACGACCTCCGCCAAGCGGCAGAGAAGTACAAGAACTGGGGCAAGTGGGGTCCCGACGACGAAATCGGCACGCTGAATTACACCAACCCCGAGGACATCGTCGCCGCGGCGCGGCTGGTCAAAAAGGGCAAGGTGATCTCGCTCGCGCTCAACTTCGACAATAACGGCCCGCAGGGCGGCAAGACCAATTATCCGGCGCTCGGCCGCATCAATCCGCTGCACACCATGCTGCGCACCGGCACCGACGCCTATTCGGGCGTGCTCGACAAGCGCGGCATCCGCGCCGCCGACGACATGGTGGTGATCCCGCTGCAATGCGGCACGCAATGGGACGGCCTCGGCCACGTGTTCTACGAGAACAACATGTGGAACGGCTACGATTGCCGCGAGGTCTCGTCGTTCGGCGCGCAGAAATGCGGCATCGAGAAGACCAAGAGCAAGATGGTCGGCCGCGGCGTGTTCCTGGACGTCGCCCGCGCGCTCGGCAAGGAGTGCCTCGACGACGGCTACGGCATCACCTGCGACGATCTCGATCTGACCGCGAAGAAACAAAAAGTCGAGTTCAGGCGCGGCGATTACATCATCGTGCGCACCGGGCAGATGGAGCGCTGTCTGAAAGCGGGAAGCTGGGACGGCTATCCGGGCGGCGACGCGCCGGGCTTCGCCTTCGAGACGCTGGAGTTCGTGGCGAAGACCGAGCTCGCGGCGCTCGCCAGCGACACCTGGGGCTGCGAGGTGCGGCCGAACAACACCGAGGGCGGCATCAACCAGCCCTGGCACTGGATCACCATTCCGATCATGGGCATGACCATGGGCGAAATCTTCTATCTCAAGGATCTCGCCGAGGATTGCGCCGCCGACGGCGTTTACGAATTCATGTTCGTGGCGCCGGCTATTCCGATCACCGGCGCGGTCGGCTCGCCGACCAACCCGCTGGCGATCAA
>JASHVN010000258.1 GCA_030044555.1 Xanthobacteraceae bacterium
CGGCCTGCACCCGACAATCTTCTTCGAGTTCTTCGTCCGATAGCGGGCGCTCCTTAAGGAGGCTGGCAACGGCTGCTTGCCCCCCCGTCGAGCCTCTTCTCAGATCAAACGCTGCAAGCCACTTGCCGGGCTTTGCTCGGAGAGATCGCGCTTACCCACCACCAGCATCACACGAATAAGAATCTTCGGGAGGAAAATATGGTTGCGCAAGACGTGACAGCTTCGGTTGGAGTCGCGTCAGGAGGATTGCTCTCGCGAGAGCGAAGCGTTGCTGGGCCGCGCTTTAACCGTTGGCTCGTACCCCCGGCGGCACTTGCCATCCACTTATGCATTGGAATGGCCTACGGCTTCTCGGTTTTCTGGCTGCCGATGACGCGACTCATTCCAAATGCGAATTCAACTGCGTGCGCCGCGCAAAGCCTGGCCGCCGAACTTTTCACAACCACATGCAACTGGTCAGTCCCTTCGGTTACCGTCATCTTCGAGATTTTCATCGCTGTGCTAGGCATTTCCGCCGCAATCTGGGGCGGTTGGCTTGAGCATGCCGGCCCACGCAAGGCCGGCATGATTTCGGCTTTGTGCTGGGGTGGCGGCCTTGTTCTTCTGGGCCTTGCGGTTTCCATTCATCAGCTTTGGCTGGTGTATCTTGTTTCGGTACTGTGCGGCATAGGGCAAGGCCTTGGGTATATCACGCCGGTTTCGACATTGATCAAATGGTTCCCGGATCGCCGCGGGATGGCCACCGGTTTTGCAATCATGGGCTATGGCGGTGGTGCCATGATAGGGGCACCTCTCGCTGTTTGGCTCATGAGCGTCTTTTCCAACAACGGGGTACCAGGAGTGACGCCGGCGCTCATGGCTATGGGCATAATCTATTTCGTTTACATGGCGGCAGGCGCGATGGGCTTCCGCGTCGCGCCCAGCGGCTGGCAGGTTTCCGGCTGGACCCCGTCAGCGACGGATCACGGGAAGACAATGATAACCAGAAATCACGTTCATTTGGTGACCTCGTGGAAAACACCGCAGTTCTGGCTCATCTGGGGTGTGCTGTGCCTAAACGTCACTGCCGGGATTGGTGTGATCTCGATGGCCAGTCCGATGTTGCAGGATGTGTTCGGTCCCAAATTGTTAGGTGTGGGTACGACCGCTGCCCTGACCGCTGCGCAACGAGGGGCTATCATCGCAGCCGCTGCAGGTCTTGTTGGATTGATCAGCCTTTTCAATGCTGTTGGTCGAATATTCTGGGCCTCACTGTCGGACAAAATCGGGCGTAAAAACATGTACTACTCGATCTTTATAATAGGAATTGTCCTTTACTGCTTACTGCCTACATGGGGGCATCTTGGCCTTCCAACGTTATTTGTACTCTCAATCTGCATCATCCTGAGCATGTACGGTGGCGGATTTTCCACGGTTCCTGCCTATCTGGCCGATATTTTCGGAACCCAGATGGTTGGCGCAATTCACGGTCGACTCATTACTGCTTGGTCAGTCGCCGGCGTGGTCGGTCCCGCGTTAATTGCTAGCCTACGTCAATTTGAAATCGATCATGGCGTGGCGCACAACTTGATCTACGACGTCACGCTTTATGTGATGGCATTTCTTCTGTTCTGCGGCTTGGTGTGCAACTTCTTCGTAAAACCTGTCCACCAGAAACACTGGATGAACGACCAAGAGCTTGCGCGCGAACGCGCCTTACAACATGAAGATCAAAAAGCAGCCGGAGCGGAAATGGCCGCGCGAGGTAGTTTTGGCGTGGCGGGTTTGCTGGCGTGGCTTGCCGTAGGCGTTCCGTTTTGCATCGGGTTATTCATCGCGTTGGAGAAAGCCGTGGCCCTTTTCTAATGCCGGCGAGCATCAGCGCCCGTCGACGATCGGCAAAGCCGCGTCGGTCGAAAATCACAAAGCCGTACAGACGCATTCCCTAGGTGCGGCCGCCGGAATCATCGGATTCGGCACATGTCTGTTCTTTCGGCCGGGCAAAGGTACGCTACGTCTCTTCGCCAAGCTTATCGATTTCCTCGGCAAGATCCGCCTAATGCGGCGCACGCCGGCGGCAGGCGCCTCCATTTGTTCCTACTCGAGGAAGAACTCGCTGGCGACTCGCATGGCCCACACGATGATCATGGGCAACGGGACGCGCGCAGCTCGTTCGCCCCCTCGGAATTGCTGCTCCAAGGCCTCAGCCAATCGGCTTCCCGAGCGCCGCATCACTCAACGATCGCGCCCAGGCTCGCTGACGAAACGTGACGGGCGTATTCCGCGAGTATACCCTGCTTGTAACGAGGCTTCGGCGCCTTCCACTTCTTTCTTCGTGCCGCAAGTTCTTTAGCCGAGACGTGGAGTTTGACCAGCCGTTGGTCTCTGTTCAGAGTAATCAGGTCACCATCTTTGACCAAGGCGATTGGTCCGCCGATGAACGCTTCCGGCGCCACGTGCCCAACAAGCCACCCCCAAGATCCACCGGAAAAGCGTCCGTCAGTGATGAGGGCGACGGAATCGAGCAATCCCTGACCGACGAGAGCCGCTGTCGGCGCAAGCATCTCTGGCATACCAGGACCACCTTTGGGCCCTTCATAGCGGATGACAACGACGTCGCCGGCCTTGATCCTTCTCGCGAGGATCGCTTTCAGGCAGGCCTGCTCGGAATCGAAAACTCTGGCGGGACCAGTGAACGTGGGCTGTTTGATGCCGGAGGTTTTAGCCACACAGCCTTCTGTTGAGAGATTGCCCTTTAAGATCGACAAGTGACCACGATCGTATAGCGCATTGGACCAAGGCCGTATGACCTCTTGGTCGCTTGGCGGCTGCGATGGAATGTTCTCAAGTTCCTCGGCCAACGTGCGACCAGTAATCGTGATGCACTGACCGTCGATACGATCATGATCGAGCAAGATTTTCAACAACTGCGGAACGCCTCCAGCGCGATGAAAGTCTACTGCAACAAAGCGGCCAGAGGGTTTCAGATCACACAGAACAGGAGTTCGGCGTGCCACGCGCTCGAAGTCCTCGATGTCCCATTTCACGCCTGCCGCGTTGGCGATTGCGAGAAAATGAAGAACGGCATTGGTCGAGCCGCCCGTTGCCATGACAGTCGTGATAGCGTTCGCAATCGATTTGCGCGTGATGATATCCCGCGGTTTAAGATCAATCTCTATGGCGTGAACCAACGCTCGGGCAGATTTGGCGACCGAATCGAGCTTCTCGTCGTCTTCCGCAGCCATAAGGGGGGATTCGAGCAGGCTGAGCCCAAGGGCTGCGATAGCGGTCGCCATCGTGTTTGCTGTGTACTGCGCGCCGCAGACGCCGAAGCCAGGACATGCATGCCGCTCGATGCCTTCGAAATCTTCGCGCGATATCTTCCCAGCGCTGAATGCCCCAACCGCCTCAAAGGCGGATACGATTGTAAGATCTTGCCCCTTCCAACTGCCAGGCTTGATGGTGCCGGAATCAACGTAAATCGCTGGAACATTGCAGGCCGCTATTCCCATCACGCATCCGGGTTTGTTTTTATCGCAACCGGCAATGCACAACAGGCCGTCCATTTGGTGACTACCCCAGCCGATCTGGATGCATCTGGCGATCTCTTCGCGCGATGGGAGCGAGTATCTCATACCCTCGGTTCCCATGCTGATCCCATCGCTTGCCGTAGGAAAGCCCCAAGTTTGAGGCATTGCACCGGCTGCTCTCAACGCCTCAACGGCGCGATCGACCAGTGATTGAATGCCGGCATTGCAAGGCAGCATGGTCGAATGACCATGAGGGATGCCGACGATTGGCTTGCCGAAATCGGCCGCCGTAAAACCGACTGGATAAAGCATCGAGCGGTTTGCGGCCCGTTCGTCGCCGTCGGTGATGACGCGAGAACGTCTGTTGAGAGCCACCGTGATCCTCCCCGAAGTTTTTTAAACAACGATAGAAACAGACTTTACGACGATGACATCTTTGCATCAACTCCGCGAATAGAGAGCGCAATGCGATCACACTGCCGTCGATCATTGTCGTACCATCAACTCCATCAGCCATTTCGCGACTCGTTCCATCGCCGCCGGCCGAGGCGAGGCAGAAGCCAACCGACAATCTTCTGATGAGGGTGGCGACGACTACGAGCAAACCGGTGTTCTGAAGCAGCGCGTTCTGCAAAGTCTTTGATTTGTTCTACCGTCCGCCGTTTATCCCTCGAGAGCGCCATCCATTCGCGAATGATCCTGCGGCGGACCGGACGTTCTCTATCGATCGCTTTCATTGTGCGCCTACCTCGACATGCAAATTGCGTCGGGACCAAGCGACTCAAGATCGGGCCATCGATGATGCGCCGGCTCGAAAAGCTTGGCCTCTGCACAGCATCAGCGTGCTCCCGCTGCAGCTATGCAGCAGGAGTCATCAGCCGGATGGCGATTTCAGGGGACTCCTTCCCGCAAGGAAAATAGGGCGCGGGGATCGCGACGTCAATGACGGGCAATGTCGGAACCGACGCAATCGAACGCGGGCTATTGGTAGACCAACGTTCATCGTGCGGGATCACACAGCGAGCCTCGTGTCTAAATTCGCGTGGCGCGAAGGCCGGCTCATAGGGTAGCACCCCATCGCTGGAACAGTCGTCAGCCTGTCTTGACGCCAATGTAATAGTGTTTCAGCATCAACTTGGGCATGGAGTCGCCCTTATCTGCCGCAAGGCTAATGACTCCTACCGCGGGAAGGTCGCGGTGGGAGCTGACGCAACAACCCACCGGAAGGTGGGTTTTTTGTTGCCGACGCCACCGACCGATGGGGCGGGACGGCGGTAAGCCTTTTTTGCCGCGCAACACCGCACTGTCTTGTATTGGCGGTCACTGAGCAAGAAGGAGAAATCAATGTGTGACTTTAGCCTGCACCACGTTGCATCGCGGCCCGCAAAGGTCGGAGACGAACTAGTCACGACAAGGTTTAGTGAAAAATCGTGCTGCTCATTCTGCTACGGCCAAATCAACGCGCGACAGTGCTGCAGCTTCCGGTCGACCCGCGTACGTCCAATGAGGTCGAGCGACGTCCCTCGAAAGAGAGGCCGTACGACGAGCATCTCGCGCTTATCTCCTGACGGGATTTGCGCTGACGAAGTCGACCGGCCACCGGCATGGTGCGTCGGTCGACCTAATGCGAAACGACCGCACGCTATCCGCGTTTGTAGGAATGAGCCGCAGGATTGCACTGGTCCGTGCCACGGAAGTGCCCCGCCCGTGCGGCCACTCGACGCTGAACGTGCTGATGGAGCAGCGCGCTGGCCTTCGGGCAAGCTCGTCAGTTCCTTCAGGTGGTTTGACGGGCGCGAAATGGGTCAAGCAGGATCAGGTCGCCGTATCGCCGATGACGATCGCTTGCTGGAAATGGAATGGGAGCTTGGCGACACGGCTCGGTCGGGGAATTCACTCTTGCCACATCAGGCCAGATCACCGATTTGATGAAAGGAATTCAATGCCTAAAGCACACCCCCCACAGTCGGCATGTCCATTCTGTGCTGTCGAACCTCCGATTATGGTAGCCGGGACTGAACCCGCGTCGACGAGGCGATGTTCGCGATCCTTGGGGAGGGGTGCGCGCTATCATACCCGGAAAAGCGCGCTATCCGGATTTGAACCCCGGAGCACCCTAACGTCATCTGGGCAGTTCATTCGCCGACAGACTGCGTTGTCGAAACGGACGGCTTCATGTGAGACAAACATTCCAAGCGCTGCCAAGTCCA
>JASHVN010000259.1 GCA_030044555.1 Xanthobacteraceae bacterium
CCGGCCAACGGCCGCACGCCCGGCGGCGACTACGACACGCCGTTCATGATGGTCACCAACATCGTCGAGAACGGGAAGTCGATCGGCGCCTTCGGCGACGGCGAAATGTGGTTTCACCACGACACCAGCTATTATCCGGAGCCGCACCGCGCCACGTTTCTCTATTCGATGAAGCTCACCTCATGGGGAGGCCAGACCTGCTTCTCCAACATGTACAAGGCTTACGAGAACATTCCGCGCGATCTGCGCGAGCGGCTCGAAGGCCGCAATGTGCTGCAGGTGCACGACTACAAAAGGCGCGAGCGCATTGATCTGTCGCAGGTGGCGTTGGAAAAAATTCTCCACCACGCGCAGCCGATCATCATCACGCATCCGGCGACGGGCAAGAAGGCGCTTTACGTCAGCCGGCTGATGTCGGCGCACATTGAAGGTTTTTCACGCGAAGAAAGCGAAGCCGCGCTCGACCTCCTGTTCGACATTTCCGAAGATCCGTCGATCGTCTATGAGCACGAATGGCGGCTTGGCGATCTCGTGGTCTGGGACAATTGGTGCTCGATCCACGCGCGCAAGGATTTTCCCCGCGAGGAACCGCGGCTGATGCGCCGCTGCACCATCGAAGGCCAGGCGATGCGGTTCTAGAACAATGGTGCCCCCCGTCAGACGCATCGCGCTGGCGCTGCTCGCCCTTTCGGCGCTGGCGCTCACTTCGACAGCTTACGCGGACGAACCGTTCTACAAGGGCAAGCAGCTCACGCTCTTGATCAACTTCGCGGTCGGCGGCCCCGCCGATGTCGAAGGCCGGCTGTTCGCCAAATATATCGGCCGCCACATCCCCGGCCATCCGAGCGTGCTGGTCGAGAACATGGACGGCGCCGGCGGCGTCGTCGGCGCCAAATATCTCGGCGCGGTGGCGCCCAAAGACGGCACCATGGTCGGCTACTTCACCGGCACCGGCTTCATCTACGCGCTCGATCCGTCGCGCTTTAATCCCGATTTCATCAGCTACGGCTTTGTCGCCATTCAGGGCGGCGCCACGGTCAATTATGCGCGCACCGACGTGCCACCCGGCCTGAAAATCGCAACCGACATCGTCAAGGCCAAAGGCCTGATCGCCGGCGGGCTGTCGGTCGACACCTCCAAGGATGTCCGTCTGCGGCTGGCGCTCGATATGCTCGGCACCAAATACAAATACGTGACCGGCTACCGGTCGAGCGCGCCGGCGCGGCTTGCGTTCCAGCGCGGCGAGATCAACATCTTCTCGGAATCGACGCCGAGCTATCGCAGCATCGTCATTCCCGACCTCGTCGATAAAGGCGAGGCGATCCCGCTGTGGTACGATGCCGATTATTCCAAACCGTCGTCGCAAATGGCCGGCTTGTCGATTCTGCAATACCCCGAGCTTTATCGGAAGATCAAAGGTGCGCTGCCATCAGGTCCGCTCTGGGACAATTACCGCGCCATCAATGCCATCGACGGCGCCATGCTGCGCATGATCTGTTTCCCGCCC
Organism: Xanthobacteraceae bacterium; assembly: GCA_030044555.1. Classification (GTDB taxonomy): domain Bacteria; phylum Pseudomonadota; class Alphaproteobacteria; order Rhizobiales; family Xanthobacteraceae; genus BOG-931. The sequence continues at coordinate 1,508 of JASHVN010000259.1, forward strand.
GGCACGCCGGCGGCAGCGCGCGACGCTCTCATGGCGGCAATCGTCGCGCTCAATGCCGACAAGGACCACGCCGCGGAAGCGATGCGCACCATCGGCTTCGTTCCCGAATGGCAGGCCGGCCCCGACGTGCAGCAGAGCGTGCAATCAGTTTTGGCAATCCCCGCGGGGGTGCGGAATTTTCTCAACGGCTACATCAAGGCGGCCAACAAATAAGGGACGGAAAATAAGGGGTGAGTAGAGCCGCGTTTCGCAACCGCCCCGTACCTCACTGCATACGCCGCAATTTTTAGAGGGTGTGGTCAGACCGGCGATCGATCCTTATATCCAGGCGGTCAGCATGGATGCGCGAGCCAAGCGCGTACGACGAAGCGGAATGTCAAAGAACAAAAAGCCCAAGCTGGTGCGCAAACCCCAAGCGGCTGAATTGCCGGCCGAACCGCCGGCGCGGCAGACCCCGCTCGCACCGGACGATCGTATTCTGTCCAGCAATCTCGCCCTGCACGAACTCTTTGCGCAGCAGACCGCACGGATGCTGGACCGCGCCGACCTGTCCGAGGAGCAGAAGCAGTCGATCCTCATCGGCATGAGCTGCCCCTGCTGCGGCGCCGGCGGCTTTTCGTTCACCGCGAAGCTGAAAAGCGGCAAATGAGGCGCGATCACGCGATCGTCGTCGTGGCGTTCATCAACGCTGACCCGACTTTCAATCGCCGCGCGGCCCGGAAATTGGCCGCCGTCGCACGATCAGCCATGGCAGCAGCACCAGAACGTAGCCGAGCGGCACCAGCGCGATGACGATGAGCGCGCGTTGCGGCCACGGTCCGAGCGCATTGACGAAAGGTGGAATGCTGACGTCAGGCGGCGGATTGCCGACAAAGCCGTAATTGGCGCCGAGCCACAGGTCCACCGGCAAGATCAGCACCACGTAAACCGCGGCGGCGATCACCGCGCAGCCAAGATCGCGCCAGCCCGGGCGGAAGCCGAGCACGACCACGTCGTAAACAGCGCAGACCGCGATGATCGTGTGCGCGGCCCAGAACGTCCAGAATACCGGCGAGGCCGGCCCTTCGGTGAGCGCGGGCTGGATGAACGCCTGCACTGTCAGCGCTGCGGTCCAGAAATAAAGGGTGGCGCGCGCCCAGCGCCAGCCGGTGACGAGCGCCAGCGGCGCCATCAGTCCGTTGAAGTCGCAGAGCTGCAGCGGCAGTCCGTTGCGCAGGTCGATCCCGTGCCAATTCCACCAGATGTTATAGGCGACCCAGTAGGTCACGGCGAACGCCGCCAGCGCGTGCCGCAA